>JAHELM010000105.1 GCA_024644185.1 Rhodospirillales bacterium
GGTGGAACAACAGGAAGATACCAGTCACGGCATGCGCCGCGTTGAGGTGCATTGCAAAAAATGTGGCGCGCATCGGCGTCCGCCAGCGACGTCACCGGACTTTTCGTTACCCGCAAGACCTGCATTCGTTCAGCCGGCCGCCTTTTCCGCTTGCGATGACGCGGCCAGGCAGGCGTCGCCTTGATCCGCCGGGCCCTGTGCCGCGGGCGAGACATAACCGTGGCCAATTTCACGATTTATTAACAGGGGCGGCAGCACTATCGGGTCTACTTCATAATTTGGATAAATAAAGACGGTCGCTCCTCGCTGTATCTCAGATCCGATGCCGCGCGACCCGGCCAGCAGGAAGGAATGGTCATGAACGTCGCCGCTGCGCGCGCGATGCACTAGCGAGTCCAATTCAGCCCCCGGAAAAACCGGCGCCGGCAGCGGCGGCCCGGCCGCATATCTTGAACCAGGAATCGGTTGATCTTTTCACCCCGCGGGATTCGGTCGGCTGGATGCCATGCCCGCCATCGGGGGGGGCAACAAACAGTGGCGCGCGGAACAGATCGTGCGGGCCACTTCAATGCGGTGTGTTCGACGCCGCAAATCCACGGGAAGCCGTAAATCCCGCACCGGCGTGAGCCAGGGGCGATATTCAGGGCTTTTCATCATGTTTCTGTCAGAGAAGAGAAGGGTGCAGAAAATGACGAATGTGTTCCGCGGCGGCGTTGTCGCCGCATCGATTCTGGCGCTGGCCGGATGTTCGGGCGTCGGGTTTCGTGCCGATACCGGCGGCGTCGAGGCGATCAATTCGGTGGCGATTGTTTCGTTCGTCGTTCCCGAATATGTGATGGAACAGGCCGACAGCGGCGGGTTGTCCGGCGTCACGGCGCTGATTTCGGTCGGCAAGAAGGTCGCGGCGGGCGAGAAAGCCTCCGGAAACGGCCAGGAGGTTGCGCAGACCGCCGCCGAGGGTTTCGCGCAGACCATGGCGCAGGATACCAAGAAGACCTTCGTGCCGATGGCCACGGTGACGGGCAATGCCCAGTTCCAGGCCCTGGCCACGGAATATGGCAAGACCGGCACGAAGTACATGGCGGCCCCCGGACTTCCGGTGATTCTTCTGGAAATGAAGACCAAGCACTCCGACTTTGCCGCCAAGGCGGCGAAGGCTCTCGGTGTGGATGGCGTCGTCATCGTCTTCACGCGGGAACTGGAATACGCCCTCTATACCGGCGCGCTGGGCACCGGCGAGGCGAAGGCCGAAGGCAGCGGCCTGTTCATCATGTTCGACCGCGACGGCAATGCGGTCTGGGAATCGGGCACCGTTGTGCGTAGCGAGGCCAGCGCGGCCATGGTGGCTGGCGCCCTCGACCCGCGCAAGGCCGAGGCCCTGCACAAGGATATCGGCGCGACGATGGCCAAGGATCTCTGGGCCACCTATACCAAGGAAACCAAGTAACGGTTTCGCAAGCCGGAATGCGGGGCGCCGACAGCGGTCGGCGCTCCGTTTCCGTTTCCCGAATTGCGATCGCCATCGCGCCGAGACCGGCGTGAGGATGATCCTGGGCGGGCCGCCGCCGGAAGATGCGGCGCGCCTCTTGCCGCGCCCGACCGGCAGGGGCATATACGGCTGACGGGCCCGATTCGCCCCGATGTTTCTCTTGCCGCGCGGAAATGCCCTTTGCGCTACGTGCTCGCCCTCATGCTTTTGCTGCTGCCGCCGGTCGGCGCGGCGGCGCATGTCGCTGACTCCGGGGCGCCCAGCATGGCGGCCGCGCCCGATATGCACGGGCACGATACGAAAATTCCACCAGCCGATGACGCCGGCCATGCCGTCCATGGTCCATCCTGCCTGTTTACGTCCTGCCTCGCCGGCCTGACGGCGGCGAATGCGGCGTTTCCGCCCCGGGCGGCGACCGCTCCGGGGGGCCGTGCCCTGGCCGATGGCGCTCCGCAATGGTCGCCCGAGCCGCCCTGCGACCCTCCCTCCTCATGCGCGGTCTTGCCCGCCAGGGCGTGACAGGAAAACCGCGATGCGCCGGTTCCCGGCGCACGCCAATCGATCGCATGAGAGGGATTTTACATGACTGCACCGATCTCCCGCCGCCAGATGCTGGGCGGCACCGCATTTCTTGCGCTGGGCGCGGCGCTGGCCCCGGTTTCCGGAATGGCCGCGTCGACCCCGGCCGTTATCCGCGCCGAAAGCCGCATTCTCGACATTCACGGCCGTGCCGCGCGGGTGTTTGGCCTGATCGGGCCGGGCAACCGGCCGGGACTTGAGACGGTTTCCGGCGCGCCGTTCCGGGTTCGGCTGGAAAACAAACTCGGCGAACCGACGCTGATCCACTGGCATGGCCTGACGCCGCCCCAGGCGCAGGACGGGGTACCGGTGCTTTCACAGGCGCCGCTGAATCCAGGCGAGGCGTACGATTACGACTTCCCCCTGACCCGGCCCGGCACCAACTGGATGCATTCGCATCTGGGTCTGCAAGAGCAGAACCTGCTGGCCGCGCCGCTGATCGTGCGCGACCCGGACGAACGCGGCCTCGACGAACAGGACGTCGTTCTTATGCTGCACGATTTCACCTTTCGCGACCCGGACGAAATTCTCGCGGGGTTGGGCGGCGGCGGAATGCCGGCCGGGGGCATGGCAGGACACGGCAACATGCCGGGAATGTCGGGGATGGCCGGCATGCCGGGAATGGAAGGTCACGGCGCGATGTCCGCCGGCCCCGATCTGAACGACGTCGAATACGACGCATTCCTGGCGAACGACCGCACTCTAGACGATCCGCGGACGGTGGCGGTCGAACGCGGCGGGCGTATCCGGTTGCGGGTCATCAACGGCGCCGCGGCGACGAATTTCCTGCTCGACCTGGGTTCCGTCGAGGGTGCGGCGATCTCTGTCGACGGCATGCCCGTAGAACCGGTGACCGGAACCCGGTTTCCACTGGCCATCGCCCAGCGCATGGACATCCGGCTGACCATGCCGGCGGACGGCTCGGCACTGCCGGTTCTGGCCCTGCGCGAGGGCGATGGACGGCGGACCGGCATTGTCCTGGTTCCGCCGGGGGCGCCAGTACGAAAACTGGCCGGGGAAATGGACGCCGTAACGCCGCCGCTTGACCTGTCCTTTGAAGCGTCGCTGTCGGCGGCAAAGCCGAAGGCGACGCGTCCAGCCGACCGCCGGGTCACGGTTGGCCTGACCGGAGACATGGCGCGATATATCTGGGGTATCGACGGTGCGGCCTATGGCCAGCACCAACCCATCGCGGTGCGCCGCGGCGAGCGGGTCGAGATGACACTGATGAACCACACCGGCATGTCGCATCCCATGCATCTGCACGGGCATCATTTCCAGATCGTGGCGATTGGCGGACGGCGGATTTCCGGGGCGCTGCGCGACACCGTTCTGATCCCGCCGATGACCGCCGTGACCGTCGCGTTCGACGCGGACAATCCGGGAACGTGGGCCTTCCACTGCCACCATATGTACCATATGGCGGCGGGGATGATGACGGTCGTGGCCTATGACGGCCTGACTTGAGACGTGGCGGGCGGGCCGGGACCAGGGGGACCCGCCCGCCGCCATTCATTCAGGCGCCGCCGATGTTTTCCAGGAAGGTCTGGACCTCGCGATCCAGGATATCCGACTGGCGGCTCAAATCGGTCGTGGTCTTGGCGACGTCACGGGCGGCGATGGCGGTTTCCGAGGTCATCTGGTTGACCGCCGTGATATTGCGGGTCACCGCATCGGTGCCGGTTGCCACCTGTTGCACCGTGCGGGCGATGTCCTCGGTCGACACGCGTTGCTCGTCAACGGCCGAGGCGATGGTGGTGGCAATCCGTTCGATGTTCTCGATGGTGCCCCCGATGCCGCGGATTGCCCGCACGGCCTGGTCGGTGGCGGTGCGGATTTCCTGCACCTGATCGCCGATGTCCTCGGTTGCCTTGGCGGTCTGGTTGGCCAGGTTCTTGACCTCGCCGGCGACCACGGCAAATCCCTTGCCGGCCTCGCCGGCACGTGCCGCCTCGATGGTCGCGTTCAGGGCCAGCAGATTGGTCTGGCCGGCGATCCTGTTGATCAAATCGACCACTTCGCCGATCTTGACGGCGGCGGTCGCCAGTCCTTCGACGGTTGCATTGGCGTGGCGCACCTGTTCGACGGCGGCGCGGGCGATGTCGGTCGACTGCACGACCTGCCGGTTGATTTCACCGATCGAGGCGGACAGTTCCTCCGCCGCGGCGGCAACCGTGCGCACCCCGCCCGAGGCCTGATCGGCGGCCGCGGCCGCGGCTTCGGCGTTCTCGGCGGAGCGGTCGGTGAGGGTATTCATCGAACCCGCCGTGGTTTCCAGCTTCTGCACGGATTCAGCCACCATCTTGACGACGGTGCGGATACTGGCCTCGAACAACCCGGCCATGCGGCCGCGATCGAGGCGCTGTTTTTCGTCCGCCTGCGCCAGAACGTCCAGCTTCTCAGCTGCCGCCTGGCGCTCCTGCGCCTCGGCCGCGCGGGCGGCCTCAACCGCTTGCGCCGCGCTGGCGAACAGCTCCACCAGCTTGCGCACCAGCCACACCAGGACGACGCCCTCGATCACCACGACCGAGGCATGCAGAAGCACGCGCGGCAGGTCCGATCCGTCGGGGAATACCGCATCGGGATGCAGGAAATTCAGCGACAGGTGATGCGCCGCGGTGGTGCCGGCGGCGATCAGGATGGCCCGCCAGTCGCAATAGGCCGCCAGCATCGCGAAGATGGCAAAATAATACATGTGGAAGTCGATTTGCCAGCCGCCATGCGCGGCGGCCACGAACAACGAGGCCATGCCGACGAAGGCGACCGACACCAGGGCGCGGGTGACGGCCCCTTCGCGGTCGGCCAGCGCCGAAATCGTCGCCGCGCCGGCGAAGGCAACCCCAAGCACCAGCGGCAGGATCTCGCCGATCGGCGATTCATTCGGCGACAACCAGCGGATCGCCAGGATTATCGGCAGATGGGCCCAGAGAAGGGGCACGTAAATCCTGGTCGCCGCGATCCGCAGGCCGCTGATATTCGAATTTTCCATCCGGCACTCCTCACAACCATGGCGCGCTGCAATCGGCCACGCAAACAGAATTTGGGGGACGCTTATCGCACCAATCCGGTTAAGTCTCGGTTAACCGCGACAAGGCGGTCAAAGGCAGTGAATCAGCTTGCGCATGCGGGCAATGTGGAACGCATCCCAGGCGTCGCGCACGGCGATGTCCAGTTCCGGGGTGCGGCCGCCGAGGGCATAGGCGTGGACCGCCTGCAATAGGGGTACCAGTTCTTCCAGCAACTCATGCGTGCGTATGTCGCCATTGGTCCAGCCGATATAGGTGCCTGCCTTGACATAAGCTTCGCGGTCGGCATGGTGGCCCGCCAGATCGACCAGCGTCTTCAGCCGGGCAACGTCCTCGCGCATCAACTGCGCGCGGAACATGCTTTCCTCGTTGGCCAGAAGGGATTCCAGTTCCTCGATCAGATGCATCGCCTTGCCGCCATGGGGATCAGTGGACTGGAAGACAGGATAAGGGGCGAAACGGGGAGGGGTCCAGTCGTAAGCATCATGTTTCCGCTGCGACCTCAACCGGTCCGGCCGGATCGCTCTCGTCGCGGGGCGCCAGCGGCAGCCGGATGATAAAGCGACAACCCTCGCCCTCGACGGTGTCTACGTCGATCGAACCTTCGTGCTGCTCGACGACATGCCGCACCGTCGGCAGGCCAAGGCCGACGCCGAAGCTCTTGGTGCTGAACAGCGGTTCGAAGATGCGCGGCAACACGTCGGGGGCTATGCCGGGGCCAGTATCGGCGATTTCGATCTCGAAGCCTGTCCTGGAGGGACGGGTGGTGACGGTCACCTGCCGCGGCCGGGACGCAGTCTCGGCTTCGGGCATGGCCTGGAAGGCGTTTTCCAGCAGATTGATAATGACCCGCCGCATGCTGTCGGGGTCGATCGCGGCCGTGACGCCCGCCAGCCCGGCCTCGCGGCGCAGCGTGGCGCCGGCGGGAACCGTCTGCTCGCCCAGCACCTCGGTCAGCCAGGCGTCGATGTCCGTCTCCAGCCGGTCGGCCACGCGCGACCGGGTGAAGTCCAGCAATTCGTCGATGATGCGATCGCAGCGCTCGATGCTGCGTTCGATCCGCTCCACGGCGCGAAGAACGCGCGGATCGCCATCGGCCAGGGATTGCGCCAGGACATAGGCCGAGGTCCGCATGGCCCCCAGTGGATTGCGCAACTCGTGGCTGACCGTGGCGGTAAGCTGGCCCAGCGTGGCCAGACGTTCCTTCTTGATCAGTTCGGCCTGGGTTTCGCGCAGCTCGCGGGTACGCAGGGCGACGCGCTCTTCCAGCTCGTCGTTCAATCGCCGGGCACGCTCCTCGGCCGCGTGCAACTCCGTCACGTCCTGGGCGGTGCCGGAAAACCGCATGGGCTGGCCGCTCGCATTGCGCGCCACTTCGCCCTGGGCATGCAGGATGCGCGCTTGTCCGTCGGCCGCGAAAATCCGGAACTTCAGATTGTAGTCGGCCTTGCCGGCAATGGCGTCGGCAATGGCGCGTTTCAATCGTGACCGGTCTGACCGATGCGTGTGGTCGAGGACCGTCTCGACGGAAGGTTTGACCTCGGTCTTCTCGACGCCGAACAAATCGTACATCGTGTCGGACCAGAAAAGGGTACCGGTCGTCAGATCGCGCTCCCAACTGCCGATCCGGGCGATCCGCTGGGCATTGTTCAGCGAGGTCTCGCTCTGGCGCAGGGCTTCCTCGGTCCGGCGCTGTTCGGTTACGTCCTGCACCGTTCCGTCCATGCGCACCGGCTTGCCCGCGGTGTCACGGATGACCTCGCCCTGTTCGTGGACGATCCTCTCGGCGCCATCCGGAAGGACGATCCGGTGATCGACGTTATAGGGCGCGGTCCCGTCCAGGGCACGGGCGACCCCCTCGGTTACAATCCGCCGGTCGTCCGGATGGACCCTGTCGAGAAACGCCTCATAGGTGGCCGGGAAGGCATCCGGCTCGAAGCCGAAGATACGGTAGATTTCGTCCGACCATTTCAGCGTGCCGGCCTCGATATCCCACACCCAGCCGCCGAGGCGTCCGATGCGCTGGGCATTTTTCAGCAGGGCCTCGCTGTGCCGAAGCGCATCCTCGGATGCCTTGCGTTCCGTGATGTCGATATTTGTCGCCTGGATAGCCGGGCCGCCCTCCCAATCGACCACGCGAGCGTTGTTCTCGATCCAAATCACCCGGCCATCCCGGCGAAGCATGCGCAGTTCGTACGTTTCCGGCACCGGTTCGCCGATTCCCCGCCGGTTCTTGTATCCGAGCACTCGCGCGTGTTCATCCGGATGGACGAAATCAAGGACATCGCCCTTCGCCAGGAGATCTTCGGGCGAATCGTATCCGAGCATCCGGGCAAAGGTTTTGTTGGCGAAAAGAAGTCGGAAATCCCGGTGGATATAGACGCCTTGAATCGAGCCCTCGACGAGGTTGCGATAGCGCGCCTCGCTGAGGCTTCCGCGATCCAGTGCCTGCCGCCAGCCGT
>JAHELM010000106.1 GCA_024644185.1 Rhodospirillales bacterium
CACCGGAGATGAAAACCTTCGTCGAGACCTCCGGCCTCAGCTTTGCGATGGGCATCACCGACGAGTTGCCGGCGATGCTCGAAGCCGCCGGCTTCCGCGACATCCGCACCGTCGACCGCAACGGCTGGTACCGCGAGGCGGTACCCGAGGAACTGCGCCGCATGAGGGGCGAATTGCGGCAACCGCTGCTGAAAATCATTGGCCGGGAAAAGGCCGACCGCTGGATTGCCATGCGCGAGGCAATGATCGCCGTGCTGAACGCCGGCGCCTTCCGCCCGACGCATTTCCGGGCGGCCAGGCCCGGTTAAAGCAGGATCACGCTGCCCAGGCCAAGGAACACGAAGAAACCGACCACGTCGGTGACCGTGGTCAGGAATACGCCGGAAGCCACGGCCGGGTCGGCGCCCCAGCGTTCCAAGCCCAGCGGGATCAGCGTGCCGGCGAGGCCCGCGATCAGCAGGTTGGCGACCATCGCCGTCGCCAGCACGCCGCCCAGTATCGGGTCGGCGAACCAGGTCCAGGTGATCACACCCATCAGCACCGCGAAGACGACGCCGTTGATGAGCCCGACCAGGCTTTCCTTGGCCACCGCGCGCAGCGTGCCGCCGGGGCTCAGTTCACGGGTGGCCAGGGCGCGCACGGTCACGGTCAGGGTCTGCGTCCCGGCATTGCCGCCCATCGAGGCGACGATCGGCATGAGGACGGCCAGCGCCACCACCTTTTCGATCGCCGCGTCGAAGAAGGCGATCACCCCGGATGCCGCGATGGCGGTGAAAAGGTTCACCAGCAGCCAGGAAAACCGCGACCGCGTGGTCGCCATCACGGCGCTGTAGTAATCGTCCTCGCCGACGCCGGCCAGCTTGAGGATATCGTCCTCGTGTTCTTCCTCCATGACCTCGACCACGTCGTCGACCGTGATCACGCCCACCAGGCGTCCGGCCTCGTCGACCACCGGTCCCTCGACCATCGCGTATTGGCGGAACAGGAAGGCCACGTCCTCCTGATCCATGGTCACCGGGATCGGGCGGATATCCTCGTTCATGATCGCGGTCAGCAGTTCCGGGCGGCTTGACCGCAGCACCCGGCTGACCGGCAGGGTGCCGACGGGTTTGTGCGCCGGATCGACCACCACGAGATTGTAGAAATCGTCCGGCAATTCGGTGTCGGAGCGCATGAAGTCGATGGTTTCGCCCACGGTCCACATCGAAGGGATCGCCACCACCTCGCGCCGCATCAGGCGACCGGCGGAATATTCCGGCCAGGCCAGGGCCTCTTCGTAGAGCAGGCGGTCGCCGGCGGGCACGGCGTCCAGCAGTTCGCGCTGATCCTCTTCGTCGAGATCCTCGATCAGGTCGACGGCGTCGTCGGTCTCCAGTTCGGCAACGACGGCGGCCAGCCGCCGCGTGTCGAGCTTTTCCAGCAGTTCTTCGCGCACCGTCTCGTCGAGGTGACTGACCACTTCGGCGAAGATATCGTCGGGGATATGCTCGACGACGACGGCGCGGTCGGCCGAGCCCAAATGTTCCAGAAGATCGGCGAGATCGGCTTCATGCAGGCCCGCAATCAGCGGCGCGATGGCCTCGCGGCGGTTTTCGTGTACGGCATCGTATACCGCGTCGACCAGTTCCCCGGTGACGCCGTACAGACCTTCGAGGTCGTCGCGCTCCGCCGTTTCAGGCACAGTCCCGGGACCGGTTTCCGTCATCTCGCGCCGCCGTTCTCTTCCTCCTGGGCCTGGGCGTCCACCACCGACAGCGCCGTCATGTTGACGATGCCGCGCGTGGTGACCGACGGGGTAAGGATATGCATCGGCCACGCCGCACCCAGCAGAATCGGCCCGACCGTCAGCCCTTCGCCCAGGACCTTCAGCATATTATACGAGATGTTGGCAGCGTCCAGCGACGGCATGATCAGCAGATTGGCGCTGCCCTGCAACCGCGAGCCGGGAAACAGCCGGTCGCGGATATCCTGCATCAGCGCGGTGTCGGCATGCATCTCGCCCTCGACCTCGAGGCCGGGATGCTCATGCTGCAGGATCGCCACCGCCTCGCGCATGCGCCGCGCCGATTCGGTGTCGACCGAGCCGAAATTGGAGTGCGACAGCAGGGCGATCTTCGGCTCCAGCCCGAAACGCCGCACCTCCTCGGCCGCCAGCATCGTCATCTCGGCGATCTCGGCCGGGTTGCGGTCGCGCACCACATGGGTGTCGGCGATGAAATAGGTGCCGCGATTCAGGATCACCACGGTCAGCGCGGCCATGCAGCCGGCGTCCTCGCGCAGGCCGATGGTGTCGACGACATGCCGCAGGTGGCGCTGATACATGCCGACGGTGCCGCATATTCCGGCATCGGCCTCGCCGCGCCGGACCATCAGCCCGGCGATCACCGTGGTCCGCGTCCGCACCACCATGCGCGCATAATCCGGCGACACGCCCTTGCGGGCCAGCAATCCGTGATACAGCGTCGCATAGTCCTCGTAGCGCGGATCGTCCTGCGGATCGCAGATTTCGTAGTCCTCGTCGGCGCGCAGGCGCAGGCCCAACTTGCGGACACGGGCGGCGACCACGCGCCGGCGGCCGATCAGGATCGGCCTGGCCAGCCCCTCGTCGACGACCACCTGGACGGCGCGCAGCACGCGCTCTTCCTCACCCTCGGCATAGACCACGCGGCGCGGATCGGCGCGCGCCGAATCGAATACCGGTTTCATCACCAGGCCCGAGCGGAACACGAACTGGTTCAGCCGGTCGCGGTATTCGTCGAAATCGGCGATCGGCCGGGTGGCAACGCCGCTGTCCATCGCCGCCTTGGCCACGGCCGGCGCAATCGCGGTAATCAGCCGCGGATCGAAGGGGCGCGGGATCAGGTAGTCGGGGCCAAAGCTGGTCGGCTGGCCGCCATAGGCCTTGAGCACGATGTCCGAGGTCTCGACTCGCGCCAGATCGGCGATGGCCCGCACGCAGGCGATCTTCATCGCTTCGTTGATGGTCGTCGCGCCGGAATCGAGCGCGCCGCGAAAGATGAAGGGGAAGCACAGCACATTGTTGACCTGGTTGGGATAATCCGACCGGCCGGTGGCGATGATGGCGTCGGGCCGCGCGGCCTTGGCATCCTCCGGCATGATCTCGGGCGTCGGATTGGCCAGCGCCAGGATCAGCGGCCGATCGGCCATGGTCTTGACCATTTCCGGCTTCAGCACGCCGGGCGCCGACAGGCCCAGGAAGATGTCGGCATTGACGATCGCCTCGCCCAGCGTCCGGCTGTCGGTCTTCCTGGCATAGCGCGTCTTGCGCGGGTCCATGTCTTCCTTGCGGCCCTCGTAGACGACGCCGTGGATATCGGTGGCGACGATGTTTTCCACCTTCATCCCCAGATCGACCAGCATGTCCAGGCAGGCCAGCGCCGCCGCGCCGGCGCCCGACGAGACCAGCCGCGCATCCGCCATCGTCTTGCCGACGACGGAAAGGCCGTTCAGGATCGCCGCCGCGACGATGATCGCCGTGCCGTGCTGATCGTCATGGAATACCGGGATTTTCATGCGCTCGCGCAGGCGCTGCTCGATCTCGAAGCATTCCGGCGCCTTGATGTCCTCGAGATTGATCGCGCCGAAGGTCGGCTCCAGCGCCGACACCACCTCGACGAACTTGTCGGGATCCGTGGCGTCGACCTCGATGTCGAACACGTCGATGCCGGCGAATTTCTTGAACAGGACGGCCTTGCCCTCCATCACCGGCTTGGCCGCCAGCGGGCCGATATTGCCAAGACCCAGAACCGCGGTGCCATTGGTGATGACGGCAACCAGATTGGCGCGGGCGGTGACGGTGGCCACTTCGGCCGGATCGTCGACGATGGCGCGGCAGGCCGCGGCGACGCCGGGCGAATAGGCCAGCGCCAGATCGCGCTGATTGGCCAGCGGCTTGGTGGCGACGATGCCCAGCTTTCCGGCCGGCGCCGCGCGGTGATAGGCCAGGGCGTCGCGATCGATGCTGTTCTTGTCGGCCATTCCGGTGCTCCCTGCTCGCGCGGGTCCCGCGCGCCTTTTTCCGCCTGCGGCGTCAAGAATAAAGGGCCCGCCGGATCAGCGGGCCCTTCGCCGGGTTCTCTGGTGCGGTCGAGAAGACTCGAACTTCCACGGGATTTCTCCCACAGCGACCTCAACGCTGCGCGTCTACCAATTCCGCCACGACCGCAAAACTCTGTGGCCCCCACCTTCGTCAAATGTGATAACGAAAGGCGACGCTTCGGATGCGGGGAAATAGCAGATGGTTGCCTCCATAGCAAGCGCAAGCATGCGCCCGGAAACGGCAGGGGTGGAGTGGCTGGTGGCGGATGCCCCGGTCGACTACGAGACAGCCGTCGCCGCCATGGAGGCGCGCGCCGCGGCGATTCGCGACGGCGCCGCGCCCCAGCTCGTCTGGCTGCTGGAACACCCCGCGCTCTATACCGCCGGCACCAGCGCGCGGTCCGAGGACCTGCTGAACCCCGGCGGCGTTCCGGTGTATCGCAGCGGCCGCGGCGGCCAGTACACCTGGCACGGGCCGGGCCAGCGCGTGGCCTATGTCATGCTCGATCTGACGCGGCGCGGCCAGGACATCCGCCGCTTCGTCCACGACCTGGAAGAATGGATCATCCGGGCGCTGGACCGGTTTGCCGTGCGCGGCGAACGGCGCGAGGGGCGGGTCGGTATCTGGGTGGCGCGCGGCGGCGGCCGCGAGGACAAGATCGCCGCCATCGGCGTGCGCGTGCGTCGCTGGGTCACCTTCCACGGTATTGCCATCAATGTGGAGCCCGACCTCTCGCACTTCGCCGGCATCGTGCCCTGCGGCATCGCCGACCCGAAGCTGGGCGTCACCTCGCTGGTCGATCTCGGCCTGCCGGCGACCATGGAAGACCTGGACAACGCCCTGATCGCGACCTTCCCGGAGGTGTTCGGCGGGGACGCCGGCGAGTCGGAATACGGTTAAAGACACCTGAAACATAAGGAATTCCGCCGACTCTCGCGGGCCGCCCGGCGCCTGTCCGGCGAGCGGAAGCATCAAAAGTCCCATAGTCCTGACTTTAAGACCTTTGCCCGACGAGGCGGCGCGGAACACCCGAACGATCGACATCCCCGGTCGGCCGGACGCCCCCTTCCCCATTCCGCTATCGACGGCAAGGCTGGCTTTGCGTTACATAGGCGGCGACTGCGCCGGCCCCGGGGCCGGCGCGCGCAAGGATGTATTGGCATGAGCGACGTGTTGCACCGGATCGGGCGGTTCCCGCCCTGTATCCCGGCTGCCGCGCCGCGGGGGAAGGCCGCCAGGGAATGAAGAAATCGCTGAACATCGCCGTCGCCGGCCTGGGTACGGTCGGCGCGGGAACGCTGAAACTCCTGGCCGCGCAGTCGGATTTGCTGGCCTTGCGGGCCGGGCGGCCGATCCGGGTGACCGCCGTATCCGCCCGCACCCGCGGCCGCGACCGGGGCGTCGACCTGGCCGGCGTGACCTGGTTCGACGATCCGGTGGCGATGGCGCGCGAGGCCGATGCCGAAGCGATCGTGGAACTGATCGGCGGCAGCGACGGCACGGCCAAGGCGGTGTGCGAGACCGCGCTGGCGGCCGGCCGGCATGTGGTTACCGCCAACAAGGCGCTGCTGGCGATGCACGGAACCGCCCTGGCCACGACGGCGGAAGATGCCGGACTGACGCTGGCCTGGGAGGCGGCGGTCGCCGGCGGCATCCCGATCGTAAAGGCGCTGCGCGAAGGGCTGGTGGGAAACCGCATCAGCCGTCTTCAGGGCATCCTGAACGGCACCTGCAACTATATCCTGACCACCATGCGCGAGACCGGCCGCGAATTCGCCGACGTGCTGGATGAGGCGCAGCATCTGGGCTATGCCGAGGCCGACCCCAGCTTCGACATCGACGGCATCGATGCGGCGCACAAGCTGGCGCTGCTGTCGGCCCTGGCCTTCGGCGCCGCGGTGGATTTCGCCGGCCTGCATATCGAGGGCATCCGGCACATCTCGGCGATGGATATCGAATATGCCGAGGAACTGGGCTATCGCATCAAGCTGCTGGGCATCGCCGAGCGCGGGCCTGGCGGCATTCATCAGCGCGTCCACCCGGCGATGGTGCCGCTGGCCGCGCCGATTGCCGCCGTCGAGGGCGTGTTCAACGGCATCGTCACCGAGGGCGATTTCGTCGGCACCACCGTTCTGGAAGGCCGCGGCGCCGGTGCCGGCCCCACCGCCTCGGCCGTGGTCGCCGATCTGGTGGATATCGCCTGCGGCCGGCGGGCGCCCACCTTCGGCGTGCCGGCGCGGCGGCTGGACACGGTCAAGTCGCTGCCGATGGACAATCATATGGGGGCCTATTACGTGCGCCTGATGGTCATCGACCGTCCAGGCGTCTTCGCCGATATCGCGGCAAGCCTGCGCGACTGCGAAATTTCCCTGGAATCGGTGCTGCAGCGCAGCCGGGCACCCGGCGGCGTGGTGCCGGTGGTGCTGACCACCCATGAGGCCAGCGAATCGGCAATGCGCCGCGCCCTGGCCACGATCGGCGGGATCGACGCCGTGCGCGAGCCGCCGCACATGATCCGCATCGAGCGGGGTTGACACCCGCCACGGGCGGGACGAGAAACCCGAGGCATAAATCCTGGAGGACAAAATGGCCGACACCAACGGCAAGATGGATCGCAACCTGGCGATGGAAGCGGTGCGCGTGACCGAGGCGGCGGCGCTTGCGGCCTCGCGCTGGATGGGCCGCGGCGACGAGAAGGCCGCCGACCAGGCCGCCGTCGACGCCATGCGGCAGGCGCTGAACAGCATGGCGATCGAGGGCACCGTCGTCATCGGCGAGGGCGAGCGCGACGAGGCGCCAATGCTGTATATCGGCGAAAAAGTGGGCCTCGGCACCGGGCCGAAGATCGACATCGCGCTGGACCCGCTGGAAGGCACGACGATCACCGCCAAGGCCGGCCCCAACGCGCTGGCCGTCATCGCCATGGCCGAGGCCGGCGGGTTCCTGTTCTCGCCCGACACTTACATGGAAAAGATCGCGGTCGGGGGCGGCCTGCCGGACGGTATCGTCGACCTCGACGCGTCCGTGGCGGAAAACCTGACCGCCCTTGCCAGGGCCCGGGACAAGAAGGTATCGGACCTGGTGGCCTGCATCCTCGACCGGCCGCGCCATGCCGACCTGATCGAACAGACCCGCAAGGTCGGCGCCCGGGTCATGCTGATTTCCGACGGCGACGTGGCCGGGGTGATGGCCACGGCCAAGCCCGACAGCGGCGTCGACATCTATTACGGCACCGGCGGCGCGCCCGAGGGCGTGCTGGCGGCGGCCGCGCTGCGCTGCATCGGCGGCCAGATCCAGGGCCGCCTGGTGTTCCGCAACGACGACGAGCGCGGCCGCGCCGCGCGCTGCGGCATCACCGACCTGAAGCGCAAATACAACATCATGGACCTGGCCTCGGGCGACGTGATGTTCGCCGCCACCGGCGTCACCGATGGCGCCATGCTGCGCGGCGTGCGCCGCTATGCCCACACGGCGACCACCCAG
>JAHELM010000107.1 GCA_024644185.1 Rhodospirillales bacterium
AGGGCGGTGAGGTCGAGCTTCTGGCCGGGTTTCAGGCGATAGCGCATGGCGGGGATCTCCGTCTCTTGGCCGGCCCCGGGATGGTGGCGGCACGTGACAGGTGATAACAGCGCGCGGCGTCACATCCGGTCGCATTCCCCTCCCCTTTCACCCCGCTTGCCGTCTTCGCCGCTGGCGGTTATATCCCGTCTGCATCCCTGCACTCTTCAACGCACCGGACCCCGTCCATGCTCCACACTGCCGCCTCCCTGTCCCGCCTCGGCACCGAATCCGCCTTCGAGGTCCTGGCCCGCGCCCAGAAACTGGCGGCCACCGGCAAGGACATCGTCAATCTGGGCATCGGCCAGCCGGATTTCCGCACGCCGGAGCATATCGTCGAGGCTGCCGTCAAGGCTTTGCGCGACGGCCATCATGGCTATACCCCGGCGAACGGCATCCCGGCGCTGCGCCAGGCGGTGGCGGCGGACACCCGCCGCCGGCACGGGGTCGAGATCGACCCCGACTGCGTCGTCATCGTGCCCGGCGGCAAGGTGACCATGTTCTTCGCCATCATGATGTTCGGCGAAGCCGGCGCCGAGATCATGTATCCCAACCCCGGATTTCCGATCTACGAGTCGGTGATCCGCTATTCCGGGGCCACCCCGGTGCCGATCCCGCTGGAGGAGAAGACCGGATTCGCCTTCAGCGCCGAGGCGGTGCTGGCCAAGATCACCCCGGCCACAAGGCTGATCGTCATCAACAGCCCCAGCAATCCGACCGGCGGCGTCGTGCCGAAATCGGAACTCGACATCCTGGTGGCCGGGCTGCAACGCCATCCGCATGTGGCAATCCTGTCGGACGAGATCTACGGCCAGATGCTCTATGAGGGCCGCACGCACACGACGATGCTGTCCTATCCGGAAATCCGCGACCGGTTGATCGTTCTCGACGGCTGGTCGAAAACCTATGCGATGACCGGATGGCGGATGGGCTTCGGCATCTGGCCGAAATCGCTGGTCGACGCGGCCACGCGGCTTGCCATAAACAGCCATTCCTGCGTCAATGCCGCGGCCCAGTACGCCGGGCTGGCCGCGTTGACCGGGCCGCAGGGTGCCGTGGCCGAGATGGTCGCCGCCTTCGATGCGCGGCGGCGGGTGATCGTATCCGAACTGAACCAGATTCCCGGCTTCCGCTGCGTCGATCCGGCCGGCGCCTTCTATGCCTTCCCGAATATCGAGGGCACCGGCCTGACCGCCCGCGCGGCACAGGACCGCTTCCTGAACGAGGCCGGGGTGGCCACCATCGCCGGCACCAGCTTCGGCGCCTTCGGCGAGGGATATCTGCGGTTTTCATACGCCAACAGCACGGAAAACATCCGCGAGGCGATCCGCCGGATCCGTGCCTGCCTTTGAGGCGGCGGCCCTGCCTGTTTTTTTGGCAACCGCCTGTTTTTTGGGCATTCGCCTGTCAGAGAATTTTTCCGGCCTGATATCAACGAATTGATTTAACTCGATAATTGCCCGTGAGCACGGTTGGCACGCGGTGTGCTATAGAAGGGACCGGATGCCGCGTCGACAGTCCCGTCACGCGGCCTTACCAGCGAAGCGAAGCGAGCCCATGAAGAAGATCGAAGCCATCATCAAGCCGTTCAAACTCGACGAGGTGAAGGAGGCGCTGCATGAGGTCGGCATTCAAGGTATAACGGTGACCGAGGCGAAGGGGTTCGGCCGGCAGAAGGGCCATACTGAACTTTACCGCGGCGCCGAGTATGTCGTCGATTTCCTGCCCAAGGTGAAGATCGAGGTCGTGGTCGACGACGCGCTGGTCGAGCGCGCGGTCGAAGCCATCGTGCAGGCGGCCCGTACCGGCCGAATCGGCGACGGCAAGATTTTCGTCTCCGCCATCGAGGAAGCCATCCGCATCCGTACCGGCGAGCGCGGCAGCGACGCCGTCTGAACACTCACCCCGCCGCCTCTGGCGGTAAAACCACAAACGCCGCCTCCGGCGGCAAGCCTGTAACCGTCCAACGACAGGAACCAGAACGATGTCGACCAAGAAGGTTTTTGAAATGATCGAGGAAAACGACGTCAAGTACGTCGATTTCCGATTCACCGATCCGCGCGGCAAGTGGCACCATCTCAGCCATCACGTCTCGACGGTCGACGAGGAACTGCTCACCGATGGCATCATGTTCGACGGCTCGTCGATCGAGGGCTGGAAGGCCATCAACGAATCCGACATGATTCTGATGCCCGATTGCTCGACCGCGGTGATGGACCCGTTCGCGGCGCAGCCGATGCTGATCGTCAATTGCGACGTCATCGAGCCCTCGACCGGCCAGCCCTATTCCCGCTGCCCGCGTTCGGTCGCCAAGCGCGCCGAGGCCTATATCAAATCCGCCGGTTTCGGCGACACCGGCTATTTCGGCCCCGAGGCGGAATTCTTCGTTTTCGACGATGTGCGCTTCGAAACCGGCATGACCCGGTGCTCGGTCGAGATCAATTCCGATGACGATCCGTCGGCCAGCAACAAGGTATTCGAGAGCGGCAACTGGGGCCATCGTCCGCGCGTCAAGGGCGGCTATTTCCCGGTCCCGCCGGTCGACGCGGCCAACGATCTGCGCGCCGAGATGACCAGCGTCATGGTCGATATGGGCCTGCCGATGGAAAAGCACCACCACGAGGTGGCCGCCTCGCAGCACGAACTGGGCCTGAAATTCGACACCCTGGTCCGTTCGGCCGACAACATGCAGATCTACAAATACGTGACCCATATGGTCGCGCATTCCTATGGCAAGACCGCCACCTTCATGCCGAAGCCGGTCTATGGCGATAACGGCTCGGGCATGCACACCCACCAGTCGATCTGGAAGGGCGGCAAGAACCTGTTCGCCGGTTCGCTCTATGCCGATCTGTCGGAAAGCTGCCTGTTCTACATCGGTGGCATCATCAAGCATGCCAAGGCGCTGAACGCCTTCACCAACCCGCTGACCAACAGCTACAAGCGGCTGGTTCCGGGCTTCGAGGCGCCGGTGCTGCTGGCCTATTCGTCGCGCAACCGTTCGGCCTCGTGCCGCATTCCGCATGCGTCCAGCCCGAAGGGCAAGCGCGTCGAGGTCCGCTTCCCCGATCCGGGCGCGAACCCGTACTTCGCCTTTGCCGCGATGCTGATGGCCGGCCTCGACGGCATCGAGAACCGCATCCACCCCGGCGACGCGATGGACAAGAACCTGTACGACCTGCCGCCGGAAGAACGCTACAACGTGCCGACGGTCTGCGGCTCGCTGCGCGAGGCCCTGGAGACGCTCGACAAGAACCGCGACTTCCTGAAGAAGGGCGACGTCTTCACCGACGATCTGATCGACAGTTATCTCGAACTGAAGTGGCACGAGGTGATCCGCTTCGAGACCACGCCGCATCCGATCGAGTTCGACATGTACTACAGCGTCTGACCGCGACACGCGGAACCGGACGAGGAAACGAGACGGGCCGCTCCCCACGGGGCGGCCCGATCTTCTTTGCTTCCCTTGGACGCACGATGCTCCGCGATGTAGACTGCCCCAGCCGACAGTTCTTCCCGATTCCGAAACCGCCAAGGCAATCCCCAGTCCCATGCGCAGTGTTATCGCCCCGATCTCCGCGCTACTGCTGAGCAACGCGTTCTTGTTGATGGGGAACGGCCTGCAGGGTGTTCTGCTGCCAGTGCGCGGCGGGCTGGAAGCGTTTTCGCCGTTTGCTCTCGGCGTTCTGGGCGGCGTCTATTTCCTGGGTTTCGCGGTGGGCTGTCTGCACGGGCCGCGATTGATCCGCAACGTCGGACATATCCGGGTCTTCGCGGCGATGGTATCGATCGTATCGGCCAATGCGCTGATTCATCCGCTGATCGTCTGGCCGATCGTCTGGTGGCTGCTGCGCGGCCTGACCGGCTATTGCTTCGCCACCCTGTTCATGGTGATCGAGAGCTGGCTGAACGAGCGGTCCACCAGCGAGACGCGCGGCGTCATCTTTTCGATCTACACCATCGTCAACCTGACGGTGATTACCGCTGGCCAGATCCTGTTGCCGCTGGGCGATCCGAAAGGGTTGCCATTGTTCAGCGTGGTCTCGATCCTGATGTCGCTCGCCGTCGTGCCGGTCGCGCTGAGCCGTGCCGCCGCACCGGCACCGGTGCATACGGTGAAGCTGCATTTCCTGCGCATCTTCCGTGCCTCGCCGGTCGGCTTCGTCGGTTGCCTGACAGTTGGCCTGGTCAACGGATCGTTCTGGTCGCTGGCGCCGATCGTCGCCCAGCGCGGCGGCGGCAATACCACGGACGTCGCCGTGTTCATGAGTTCCACCGTCATTGCCGGGGCACTGGGTCAGTGGCCGCTGGGCCGGCTGTCCGACCGCATCGACCGCCGCAAGGTCATCGTACTGGCCTGCGCAATGGGCGGTACCGCCGCGCTTGGCCTCGCGCTGTCCGGGATGTTCGGCGGGTTGCCGACCTATCCATTCAGTCTGGCCTACGGATTCTTCGCGCTGCCGCTCTACGCCGTGGCCGTGGCCCATACCAACGATCTCGTGGCGCCCGAGGAATACGTGCAGACCTCCAGCGGGTTGTTGCTGGTCTATGCCCTCGGCGCGATGGCCGGCCCGATGGCGGCATCGGCGGCGATGGGGCTGATCGGCCCGAACGGCCTGTTCGCCTTCACCGCCGTCTGCCTTTTTCTGCTGGCCGTGTTCGCCGCCTCGCGCATGATGTTCCGGCCTCGCGCCGTCGAGGCCGAACGGGTCGATTTCATCGAATCCATGCGCATGGCGGCAACGGTAGGTCCGATGGACACCGAACCCGGCGAAACCTTCGCCACGCCGGACGACATCATTGTCGCCGACGACGACGCGCCGGTTCCGCCGACGAACCGGTAACGGACGCGCCCCTACCCCGCCTCCACCGGCCGCGGGCGGCCGTCGGGGCCCAGGGCGACATAGGTGAACAGGCCCTCGGTCACCTTCACCCTCTCGCCGCCGGCTCCGCGGATGATCCAGGCCTGGATGCGCAGGGTCATCGAGGTGCGGCCGATGCGCTCGATCCCGGCATAGCAACACAGGGTGTCGCCAACTTTCACCGGCTGGTGAAATACCATCGAGTCGACGGCGACCGTCGCCACCCTGCCCCTGGCGCGCTGATGCGCCACCATGCCGCCGGCGATGTCCATCTGCGCCAACAGCCAGCCGCCGAAGATGTCACCGGACGGATTGGTATCGGCCGGCATGGCCAGCGTGCGCAGCGCCAGTTCGCCCACCGGCTGTCCGGGTTCCGTGGTCATCGCGTCGCGCCCTCCGTGTCGTCCAGGTTTTTCCACAACATATTGTAACATACAGACCGCCAGACACAGCATCGTGCTTGCCTGGCCGCCGCGCCTTCCTATAATGCGGGCATGGCGGACTTATTCAAGAAACCGGCTGAGGGCGGCAAGGCCCCGGTGCGCGACGACTCCTACTCGGCGAAACATATCGAGGTGCTGGAAGGGCTGGAACCGGTCCGCCGGCGCCCTGGCATGTATATCGGCGGCACCGACGAGCGGGCGCTGCATCACCTGGTGGCCGAGATCGTCGACAATTCGATGGACGAGGCCGTGGCCGGCCACGCCAACCGGATCGACGTCGAACTGCATGGTGACAACTCGCTGACCGTGCGCGACAACGGCCGCGGCATTCCGGTCGATCCGCACCCGAAATATCCGGACAAGTCGGCGCTTGAGGTCATTCTGACCACGCTGCACTCGGGCGGAAAGTTTTCCGACAAGGTCTATGCCACATCGGGCGGCCTGCACGGCGTCGGCCTGTCGGTGGTGAACGCGCTGTCCGACCGGTTGACGGTCGAGGTGGCGCGCGACCGCAATCTGTGGCGTCAGGAATATTCGCGCGGCGCGCCGCTGGGCCCGGTCATCGACGAGGGTCCGGTCAACAACCGGCGCGGCACCACCATCCGCTTCCATCCCGATCCGCAGATCTTCGGCGAAACCGCCGTCTTCTCGGCGGCGCGGCTGTTCCGGATGGTGCGCTCGAAGGCCTATCTGTATCGCGGCGTCGAGATCCGCTGGACCTGCGATCCGGATCGTCTTCCCAAGGACGAGGATATCCCTGCCACCGCAACGCTGCGCTTTCCCGGCGGCCTGGTCGATTTCCTCGACGCCACCATGGCCGCGCGCCATACCGTTACGCCCAAGCCCTTCGCCGGCGAGGCGACGGCGGCCGATGGCGTCGGCCGCGTCGAATGGGCGATTACCTGGGCGGAGGACGGGGACGGCTTCGTCAGCACCTATTGCAACACCGTGCCGACGCCACAGGGCGGCAGCCACGAAACGGCGCTGCGCATGGGACTGGCGCGGGCGCTGAAATCCTTCGGCGAGATGTCGGGCAATCGCCGGGCGGCGCAGATCCTGGCCGAGGATGCCATCGCCGGTGCCACGGCCATGCTGTCGGTCTTTGTGCGCGAACCGCAATTTCAGGGACAGACCAAGGAAAAGCTGCTGTCGCCGGAAGCCGGGCGAATTGTCGAGACCTCGATCAAGGACCGATTCGAGCTGTGGCTTTCCGCCGACCCGACCTCTGCCGCGCTGCTGCTGGAGCGGATCGTCGAGCGCGCCGAGGAGCGACTGCGTCGACGCAATGCCCGCGATCTGTCGCGCAAGACCGCGACGCGCCGGCTGCGCCTGCCCGGCAAGCTGGCCGATTGCACCCGCACCGGCCAGGACGGCACCGAGCTGTTCATCGTCGAGGGCGATTCGGCCGGCGGCTCGGCCAAGCAGGCGCGCGACCGCCAGACCCAGGCGGTGCTTCCGCTGCGCGGCAAGATCCTGAACGTCGCCAGCGCCTCGTCCGACAAACTGGCGGCCAATCAGGAACTGGCCGATCTGGCTCAGGCGCTGGGTTGCGGCACGCGCGGCGATTACGACGACACCAAATTGCGCTACGAACGGATCGTCGTGATGACCGATGCCGACGTGGACGGCGCGCATATTTCGGCCCTGCTGATGACCTTCTTCTATCGCGAGATGCCGGGGCTGATCGAGAACGGCCATCTGTTCCTCGCGTTGCCGCCGCTCTACAGGCTCGCTCAGGGCGACAAATCGGTCTATGCCCGCGACGACGCGCATAAGGAAGAACTGATGCGCAGCGCATTCACCGGCAAGGCCAGGATCGAGGTCAGTCGCTTCAAGGGTCTCGGCGAAATGCCGGCGGCGCAATTGCGCGATACGACCATGGCAAAGGGAAAGCGCATCCTTTTGCGTGTCACGATCCCCGACCGGCGGAACCCGGAAGAAGCCGACGATGCCCGCGAGACCGCAAGGCTGGTGGAAAGCCTGATGGGCCGGAAACCGGAACTTCGAATGGCCTTCATCCAGGAACATGCCCGCTTCGTGGAAGATATCGATATCTGACCTAACCCGGGTTTACCGGACACCATTTGAAAATGGCGATACGCCAAACATACAGCAAATCCTTCAAGCTCGAGGCGGTTCGTCTGCTGGGTCTTGGCGAGAAGCCGGCGTCGGGGGAGTTTTCGATAAATG
>JAHELM010000108.1 GCA_024644185.1 Rhodospirillales bacterium
CGCCCGTTTGTCATGCCTGCCCATGCCGCGTCGGCCGGCCGCCGCTTATTGCCCGCGCAGCTTGCGGATTTCCTCGTCACCGGGCAGGTACTTGGCACCGTCGGCGTAATACCAGTCGACCATCACGCCCTGGCCATTGCTGAGCGCGGTGCGCCCGACATAGGCGCCCATGGTCGCCTGGTGGTCGATGGCCCGGAAGGTGAAGCGACCGGTCGGCGAGTCCAGCTCGATGCCCTCGGCGGCGGCGATCATCTTCTCGGTATCGGTCGATTTCGCCTTGGCGATGATCGCGGCGATCGCCTTGAAGGCGTTGTAGCCGACGATCGAGCCCAGCCGCGGATAGTCGTTGAATTTGGTGCGGTAGGCGCTGACGAACTTGCGATGCTCGGGCGTATCGATGGCGTACCAGGGATAGCCGGTGACGATCCAGCCAACCGGCGCCTCGTCGCCCAGCGGGTCGAGATACTCCGGTTCGCCGGACAGCAGGCTGACCACCGGCCGGCCCTCGAACAGGCCACGCAGATTGCCCTCGCGGACGAATTTCGTCAGGTCGCCGCCGAAGGTGACGTTGTAGATCGCCTCGGGCTTGGCGGCCAGCAGGGCCTGCACCTCGGCCCCGGCGTCGATCTTGCCGAAGGCCGGCCATTGTTCGGCCACCCATTCGATGTCCGGACGGCGTTTCGCCAGCTCGGCCTTGAAGGCCTCGACGCCGTCCTGCCCGTATTTGTAATTCGGCGCGATGAAGGCCCAGCGCTTGGCCGGCAGCTTCGCCGCCTCGTCCGCCAGCATGGCTGCCTGCATGGTCGTGTTGGGGCGCAGGCGGAAGGTGTAATGGTTTCCCTGCTGCCAGGTCACCGCGTCCGACAGCGGCTCGGCCGCCATGAACATCACCTTGCGCTGCTTGGCGAAATCGGTGACGGCCAGGCCGATATGCGAAAAGAAGGTGCCGGCCAGCATGACGACCTTGTCGCGGCTGACCAGTTCCTCGGCAATCTTCACCGCCTCGCCGGGGTCGCCGTTGTCGTCGCGCGCGATCACCTCGATCGGCCGTCCCAGAACGCCGCCTGCCGCATTGATTTCCTCAACCGCCAGCTCCCAGCCGTTGCGATAGGGCTGGGTGAAGGCGGGAAGGCGGGTGTAGCTGTTGATCTCGCCGATGCGAATCGGATCGGCGGCCCAAGCAGGTTGCGCCAGACCGATGGCCAGGCTCGCCAGGGCGGCGATACCGGACAAACCCGTTCGAAATGCTTTCATGATCGTTGACCCTTTTTAAAAAACATCGTTCACCGCGGGAAATCGTCCGATCCGGTGCGGCACTTTGGCGCGACACCGCGGTCAGGCCGGCAGTCTGGCCCATTTCGGGATCGATTCTCAAGCTCCATGCACGCCCACAAGGCGGAAATCCGCGCCCGGGGCATACCTGCCCGTGCCCGCCGGGTTCCAAAAGCCGGGGGCGGATTTCATGCAGGCTTGATTTTCGGTCCCGGACAGACAATTTTGTCCACAGACCGATACGCCCCGCCTCAGGAGACCATGCATGTTCATCCAGACCGAGCAGACGCCCAATCCGGCGACGCTGAAGTTCATTCCCGGCCGCCCGGTCCTCGATCGGGGCACGGCCGACTTTCGCGGCGCCGGCGAGGCGGCTGGCGTTTCGCCGCTGGCCGAACGGCTGTTCCGGATCGATAACGTCACCGGCGTCTTCCTGGGGCCCGACTTCGTGTCGGTGACCAAGCAGGACGATGCCGAATGGTACCTGCTGAAGCCGGCGATCCTGGGCGTCATCATGGAACATTTCACCGCCGGCGGGGCCGTGATGAATGCCGGCGCCGACGCCCCTGGCGGCGAGCAGCCGGTCCGCGAGGAAGATGCCGAGATCGTCTCGCAGATCAAGGAATTGCTGGATACGCGCGTGCGGCCGGCAGTGGCCAACGATGGCGGCGACATCGTCTTCCAGAGCTTTCAGGAAGGTGTCGTTTTCCTGCAGATGCGCGGCGCCTGTTCCGGCTGTCCCAGCTCGACCGCAACTTTGAAGATGGGCATCGAGAACATGTTGCGGCATTATATCCCCGAGGTGACGGAGGTTCGCTCCGTCTGAACCGGCCGCCGCCGCGCGGCTCCAGGGGAGGAATGCGTGCGAGGCACGCGCACGGATTCAAACCGTCAGGATATCAACCGGATCGGAATCGGCGTCGCGGCCGGTATCGTCGGGCTGATGCTGCTGGCCGCCGAGTTGACGCTGCAGCCGACGGCGATGGTTCCCGTCCTGCGCTATCGCCCGCCGGCGCGAACGGTCAATGTCGTGACCGCGGCGAATCCGGCCATCGGTTTTGCCATCGCCCCCACCGTCGACAGCCTGCGAACGGCGTTTGTCCGTGTCGGCTACGATCTCGACACGGTCCGTGAAACGCTGCGGCCGGTTCCACGCCTGCGATTGATCAACCTGCCGGAAGATCTGCCGGACCTGACGGATGTGGAGGCGCGCAAGGAGTTGTTTCTCGGGGTCGCCCTGCCGATGATCCTTGAGGTGAACCAGCATGTCGCCGGGCAGCGGGCGCGCCTGCTGCACATCGCCGAGCGCCTGAACCTTGGCCAGACCGTGCCCGAGGAACAGATGGCCTGGCTGACCCGGCTGGCCGAGGAGTACAAGACAGTTCCCGACCGGATCGATCTGCTGCTGCGCCGCGTCGATACGGTTCCCGTATCGCTGATGCTGGCCCAGGCGGCGGCGGAGAGCGGCTGGGGCACCTCGCGCTTCGCGCTGGAAGGCAACGCCATTTTCGGCCAGTGGACCACCGCGCGCGGCAAGGGCCTGGTGCCGCTGGAACGGCCTGAAGGAAAGACCTACAAGGTTCGCGCCTTCGACCGGCTGATCGATTCGTTCGCGGCCTATCTGCTGAATCTCAACACCCACCGCGCCTATGTGGAATTCCGCATCAGGCGCGCGGAAATGCGGCGCGCCGGACGCTCGCTCGACGGTGCCGAACTGGCCGGCGCGCTGACCTCCTATTCCGAGCGCGGGCAGGACTATATCGACATGCTGCGCGGCATCATTCGCGTCAACCGCCTGCAACCGTTCGACAAGGCGCAATTGGGCGACACGGTGGTGGGCTTCGTCTACGGCTCCTGAATCGGAACGGATTATCCGCCGGCGGTGAAGAACTGCATGCCGAACCAGCGCCAGCGCTTGCCGCCGGTCGGCATGGTGCAGTTGAGGCGCCAGGCCCCCGGGCGGAACCGGTTGGCGAAGACGATGCGATAGCGGTTCTCGCCCGCCTCCTCCACACTCGCCTCGCCAGATCCGCCGCCGGGCTGGGAATGGAAACAGGTCGGCTTGGCGATGCGGCCGAGCGAGGAATCGAGGGTCAGAATAAGGTCCGGCGGATTGACCCCGGCGAGATAAGGGTCGGCGGGCTCGATGGCGGCCATCGGCAGGCCCAAGCTGTCCAGGCGCATGGCGAATTCGGACTCGCCGGCAAAGCCTTCGGTAATCGCGTAGCGGGGCAGAAACAACCGGTTCTGGGTCGCGTTCACGGCGCCGGAATGCAGCCCGAACCCGAACTGGAACCCGGCGGCCGCGACGGATTCGGCCGCCGCCATGCTCATTTCGCCCAGCGGATAGGCATAGAGCGTCGGCGTCTGCCCCAACTCGGCCCGATACCGGGCAACGGCGCGGGCCAGATCGTCGCGCCGCTCCTCCGCCGTCATGGAAACAAGGCTGCGTTCGCTGGCCCCGGTCAGGCCGATGGCGACGCCCGCGTCACGCAACCCGCGAACTTCGTCCCAGGTCACGTATCCCGGCCAGGACTTGTCCAGCGGGTCGGTGGCCACGAACAGCGTCACCGGCAGCCCCGCCGCCTGCAGCCGCGGCCAGGCGAAGTCGATGAACGAGCGATACCCCTTGTCGACGGCGATGCCCACGGTGCGGTTGGACAGCGTGCCGCCGGAAAACAGCGTCTCGGCGATCTCGGCCACCGGCCGCACCGCATAGCGGCCGCTGGACAGCGTCTTTACATGCGCCTCGAACTGTTCCGCCCGCACGCTGGTATCGGCGGAGCCGGATTCGGCGAATCGCTCGTAATTGACGATGACGGCGGACTGTCCGGCGGCGCTCTGCGCGGCGGCGGGTAGCGGCGACAGCGCAAGCGCCGCAAACACCGCGGCGGCGGCCAGGGCGATAAAAGCGCGAAGCGGGGTTCGACGGGTCATGTCATGTGTATCCGGGGAAATTTCACGGTCGCCCACCTCAATGCGCAAAGTTTGAAATTGCATGGTCAAGGACCTCGCCTCCGGCGCGTAACCGGCCGTATCAGCCGGCGGTGTGAAGCTGCATGCCAAACCAGCGCCAGCGCTTGCCGCCGGTTGGCATGGTGCAGTTGAGACGCCACGACCCGGGCCGGAACGGCCTGGCGAAGACGATCCGATAGCGCCGCTCGCCCACCTCTTCCACCACGGCCTCGATGAAGCTCTCGTCGGGCTGGGCATGGAAGCACGCCAGCTTGACGACGCGACCCAGCGAGGGATCGAGGGTCAGGAATATCTCCGGCGGATTGGCGCCGGTGAGATAGGGGTCGGCGGGCTCGAAAGCGGCGAGCGGCAGGCCCATGGAATCCAGCCGCATGGTGAATTCATCCTCGCCGGCGTAGCGCTGGGTGATCGTGTAGCGGGGCAGAAACAGGCGGTTCTCGGTTGCATTCAGGGCACCGGAATACAGACCGAACGCAAAACCGAACCCGGTGGCCTTGACGGATGCGGCCGCTTCCGCGCTCATCTCTCCCAGCGGATAGGCATAGAGCGTCGGGGTCTCGCCCAACTCGGCCTCGTAACGGGCGACAGCGCGTTCCAGATCGTCGCGCCGCTCCTCCGCCGTCATGGATACCAGGCTGCGTTCGCTGGCCCCGGTCAGGCCGATGGCGACGCCTTCGGCGCGCAGCGCGCGAACTTCGTTCCAGGTCACATATCCCGGCCAGGCCCCATCCAGCGGATCGGTGGCAAGGAACAGCGTCACCGGCAGCCCCGCCGCCTTCAGCCGCGGCCAGGCGAAGTCGATGAACGAGCGAAACCCCTTGTCGACGGTGATACCCACCGTGCGGTTGGACAGAATGCCGCCGGAATACAGGGTCTCGACGATCTCGGTCACCGGCCGCACCGCGTAGCGCCCGCTGGACAGGGTCGCCACATGTGCCTCGAACCGCGCCGCGCTCACGCTGGTTGCCGGGTAGCCGGGTTCGTTGAACCGTTCGTAATTGACGATGACGGCCGATTGTCCGGCGGCACTCTGCCCGGCCGCCGGCATCGGCACCAGCGCGAAGCTGGCGGGCAGGATCGTGAAAACGGCGAGAAGGACGGTGTGCAGCGGGGCGTGGCGGGTCATGTCATCGGAATCCGGAAGTTCACGTTGCCCGCCATCCTAGGGCACAGAAGTTGACAGAGCGTTGCCAGCAGCACCGGTTATTCCTTGGGAACGACATATTGCATGCCGAACCAGTACCAGCGCCCGCCGCCGGCCGGCCGGGTGCAACTCAGCCTCGTCCGCCCCGCCGGGAAGGGTTCGGAAAACCGCAGTTCGACGCGATGCGTCCCGAGAATTTCCGGCGCCACCGCGCCAAGCTGCGAGTGATAGCAGGAGAGACCCGCCAGCGACGGAACCGAATCGTCGACGGTAAACCCGATCAGCGGCGGGTTGCCCTGCGCCAGATAGGGATCGGATGGGGTCAGGTCGCGCACCGGCAGGCCGACCGTGTTGACGCGCAGAATGAAGTCGTCAAGGCCGCTATAGGTCTCGTTCAGGGCGAAACGCGGAATGTAGTACGGGTCGCCGCCCCGGTGCGCGGTGCCGGAGTGCTGGCCGAAGGCGGTCTTGAATCCGAATTCCGCAACCACCTTTTGCACCGCCAGGCTCATCTCGCCATAGGGATAGGCGAACAGGGCCGGGCGGGCGCCCAGCTCTTGCTCGAATCGCTTGAGCGAGCGCTGCATCTCCTGCCGGTTGGTCTCCGGCGTCGCCTCCGTCATATGCAGATGGCTGGCGGAATGGGCGCCGATCGTCACCCCGGCGTCGCGCATCTCGCGGATCTGGTCCCAGGTCAGCGAACCCGGCAGTTTCTTGTCGACGTCGTCGGTCGCGATGAAGATCGTGAAGGTCAGGCCAGCCGCCTTCAGCCGGGGAAACGCCACGGTGTAGACCGACCGGTAGGCGTCGTCGACGGTGATGCCGACCGCGCGGTCGGGAAGGCCGCGGCCGGCGCGCAAGGCCTCGACGATCTCGGGCACCGGCAGTACCGCATAGCGCCCGCTTTCCAGTTCCGCGACATGCGCCTCGAATTGTTCGATCCGCACATTGGTCGACGGATATTGATCCTCGCCGAAGCGGTGATACATGACGATCGCGGCGGAATCCGCCGCTCCCGCCGGCGATGCCAGCGCGGCAACCGTCATGGCCAATCCGGCCGCGACGGCGCGGACGGCATGACGGGAATGCGCGAAATCGGAAACTGACTGCACCTGGATCCTCCGGGCGGTGTGTTGCGCCGCCAAATCTGTATTCTCTTGTCCGTCGCGAAGCAGGCCCGGCTTTCGCGCCGACGGATACGAAACTATGTTATGGAGCGCATCGCGGCAATACTACTGCCGGATACCGCGACCGGACTCTCTCTGGATGGACGCCCTGGAATCATGAAGCTGCTGGCGATCGACTGCGCGACCAGTGCCTGCTCGGCGGCGCTGTGGCTTGACGAGGGTCCGGGCCCGCGGCGTCACGCGGTCATGCGGCGCGGCCATGCCGAGGCGCTGATGCCGATGATCGAGGCCGTCATGCGGGACGCGAACCTGGCCTATGCCGATCTGTCGGCGATCGCCGTAACGGTGGGGCCGGGCGCCTTCACCGGATTGCGGATCGGCCTGTCGGCGGCGCGCGGCCTTGCCCTGGCGACCGGCCGGCCGCTGATCGGCGTTACCACGCTGGAAGCCGTTGCCGCGGCCCAGGATGCGGGGCGCCGGCCACTGCTCGTCGCGCTGGAGTCCAAGCGGGCGGATATCTACGTGCAACTCTTCGCCGGCGACGGCACGGCGCTGGGCGAGCCGGAATCGCGCCTGCCGTCCGACGTCTCCGCGCTGCTGCCGGCGCAAGGCGAACTGGTGCTGGCCGGCGATGCGGCGGATGTCGTGGCGGCGGCCCTGGCGGGGCGCGATCCGGCGCCGGTCAGACTGGCCGGCCCCGATCTGCCGGATGCGGCGGTCGTGGCGCGAATTGCGGTCGAGCGGCTGCGGTCGGGGGCATCCGGGGCCGGCGCGCGATCTCTCGATCCGCTCTATCTGCGCGCGCCCGACGCCATACCGGCGGCGGCGCGGCGTGGCAGTGGGCCGGCATGACGACGCGGCGACCCGGACGACACGTCCCGGATTCCGGCCTGCGCCTGGCCAGCCTGGCGGATGTCCCGAGGATCACCGCCATCACCGCCGCCACATCCGACGAACCCTGGTCGCC
>JAHELM010000109.1 GCA_024644185.1 Rhodospirillales bacterium
CTCGATTTCCGTGTCCATCTCGGCAATCACGATCGGATTGTCCGGCGCCTCCGACTCCGGCTCGTCCTCTTCGGCGGCCAGAACGTATTGCCGCGCCGGCAAGGTTTCGGTTTCGTCCAGGCGGGCCCGGTTATGGTCGCGCAGCCGCCGCTTGTAGCGCCGCAGCCGCTTGTCCAGATGCTCGGCCGCGTCGTCCAGCGCGACCTGGGCGTCGACGCCCGCGCCATGGCTCTGCACGACCATCCGCCTGCCGATGCGCATCGCGATATCGACAAGGAATCTGGCCTTGTCCTTCGACAGGGTAACCTGGGCCTCCTGAGCATCGCCAAAATACTTTTCAGCGATGACCGGAAGCCGTTCCTCGACGTTACGACGCCACGCATCGCCTACGTCAAGCTGCTTGCCTTTGACGGAAATTTTCATTGATCAACTGGGTCAGGTGGTTTGAATTCGCGCGGTCCCCGCGTACCGCTCCGCAACCGTTTGGCGACGGGGGCGCACCATAGTTGTGGCGCACATCAGAGTCAATAGTTGCCCCCGGAGTTGCCCCCGGCGACACGCGGGTCTTTCGCAACTCGTTGACAATATTTGGGTAATTCTCATAGATGCTCTGCCTTGCGGCGCCGGCGCTGCACCGAAGAGGGGATGTTCATGGCCTCGCGATATTTGGCGACGGTACGCCGCGCGATGTCGATACCCTCCTCGCGCAGGCGCGCCGTAATGTCGTCGTCCGACAGGATCGCGCGCGGCGACTCGGCGTCGCACATCGCCTTGATACGATGGCGAACCGATTCCGAGGCATGCACCGCGCCGCCGTCGGAGCTGCCGAGCGAGGCATTGAAGAAGTACTTCAGTTCATAGATGCCGCGCGGCGTCGCCATGTATTTGTTACTGGTGACGCGGCTGACGGTGCTTTCATGCATGCTGATCGCGGCGGCGATATGGCGCAGAATCAGGGGCCGCATATGCCCGATCCCGTGGACGAAGAAGGCATCCTGCTGGCGGATGATCTCCGAGGCGACCTTCAGGATGGTGGTCGCACGCTGATGCAGCGCCTTGACCAGCCAGTTCGCCGAGTTCAATTGTTCGCTGAGATAGTCCTGCGCCTTGGGATCGCGGGCGTCGCGGCTGATCCGGCTGTAATACTGGCGGTTGACCAGGACACGGGGCAGCGTCTCGGCGTTCAGTTCCACCTGCCAGCCGCCATCGGCATGGGGTCGCATCAGGACATCCGGGGTCACCGGCTGCGCCGGTTCGTGCTCGAAAGCGGTTGCCGGCTTCGGGTCGAGGGCGCGGATCTCGGCCACCATTTCCGTCAGATCCTCGACGCCGACCCCGCAAACGCGCAGCAATCCGGCGCGGTCGCGCCGCGCCAGCATCTCGAGATTGTCCAACAGCGCCTGCATCGCCGGATCCAGCCGATTGCGATCGCGCAGCTGCAGAGCCAGACATTCGCGCAGATTGCGCGCGAAGATGCCGGGCGGATCGAAACCCTGAACCGTTTCGAGCACGGCATCGACCCGTTCGGGGGGGCAGCCCAGAATCGTCGCCACCTCGCCGAGGTCGCCGCTGATCCAGCCGGCTTCGTCCAGCATTTCGATGAGGTGCAAACCGATCATCCGGTCGCCGGGGTCGGCGATGTCCACGGCAAGCTGCTGCTGCAAATGCTCGCGCAGCGTGGTTGCGCGGCTGAGGGTCGCCTCCAGCCCGCCGTCGATCTCACCGAAATCGCTGCGCCCGCCGGATCCCGCGCGCTGCGCGTCGAAGGCCAGCGAACCCATGTCGCCGCCGCTGTCACGGCTGTCCCAGTTGTTTTCGTAATCGGTGTCCAGCGGCGCATCCGCGGCGGAAGGCAGCGATTCGGCAGTGGTCCGGTCCAGGCTGTCGGGCGGCATCGCGTCCTCGACGCCGGCGTCCGGCCCATCCGCCGCCTCGGTGGCGGGCGCCTCGGCCGGGCGCTCCTCGCCCGACCCGGCTTCGTCGCGCTCGAGCAGCGGGTTCTGCTCCAGCTCGCCCTCGACGAATGCGGACAGCTCCAGGTTCGACATCTGCAGCAGCTTGATGGCCTGCTGCAGTTGCGGCGTCATCACCAGCGACTGCGACTGCTTCAGGTCGAGGCGTTGAGAGATGGCCATCTGCTGCGTCCGCCGGTGGTCAGCCCTGAAGGCTGAACCGGTCTCCCAGATAGACCCGGCGCACCTCGCTATGGTCGACGATCTCGTCCGGAGTGCCCTCCATCAACACGACACCGTCATGAATGATGTAGGCGCGGTCAACCAGGTCCAGGGTTTCGCGTACATTGTGATCGGTGATCAGCACGCCGATTCCGCGATCCTTCAGATGGCTGACCAGCTCGCGGATTTCGCCGACGGCGATCGGGTCGATGCCAGCCAGCGGTTCGTCGAGCAGCATGAAATGCGGCCGCGAGGCCAGGGCACGGGCGATCTCGACCCGGCGCCGCTCGCCGCCGGATAACGCGATCGCCGGGGTCCGGCGCAAATGGGTGATGGAAAATTCCGCCAGCAGCGCGTCCAGCATGGTCTCGCGCCGCGAATGGTCCGACTCGATGGTTTCCAGAATCGCACCCAGATTCTGCTCGACCGAAAGGCCGCGAAAGATCGAGGCTTCCTGCGGCAGATACCCGATGCCCAGGCGCGCGCGCCGGTACATCGGCAGGTCGGTGATGATTTCGCCATCCAGCGCGACGTCGCCGTAATCCGGCGTGATGAGGCCGGTGATGATGTAGAAGCAGGTCGTCTTGCCGGCGCCGTTCGGGCCAAGCAGGCCCACCGCCTCGCCCCGCCGCACACGCAGGCTGACATCGCGGATCACCGGCCGTTTCTTGTAGGTCTTGCCGATATTGCGCACTTCCAGGCCGCTGTTGTCGGCGACCAGCTGCGGCCCGTTTTCGATCGTCCCGGTTTCGTCTGCCGTGCGGTTCATATCCTCTGGTCCCTGTTCCCGGTCATTGCGCCGGCCTGACGATACCACCGACCCCGCCGCCACCGCCAATCAGGCGGCTGACTCCGGTGTTCAGGTCGATCTCGGCGCAGTTTCCGCGCAACTCATTATCGCCGCGCCGGATCGTCACGCCGCCGCACAGCGTGGCCACGCCGGTCGTCGCATCGTACACCGCCTGTTCGCCGGTTGCGCGATCCTCGGCCGTCGAGATGACGACCCCGCCAATTGCCTCGACCCGCCGCAGCGCCATGTTCCCGTCGGGCCCCGGCTCGACATAGGCGCTCAGCACATCGGCCTCGATTTGCCGCCCCTGGCTTTCGGCCCGGGCCTTGCCGCGAGCCACGGCGAGATGCTTGCTGTCCCAGTATTCCAGGCTTTGCGCCGCCGTCACGACCATGTTGCGCGCCTCCAGCCGGGGGCTGCCGGACAGCACGAACACCGCCTGGTCGAGGTCGTAGGCGGCGCTGTCTCCGGCCGCCTTCACGCCGTCATTGACGATCCGCACATGCCCGGTGGCGTCGACCCGATAGACCTCCTGCTCCTTCGCACCCTTCCTGTCGCGATAATAGGCACTGACCGCATCGGCCTGCAGCCGCATGGCGCCGCGGGTGACCACCACGTTCCTGTCGGCCACCAGCGTATGCTCGTCGCGCCGCCATTCCAGCCCGCCATCGGCAGTGATTTCCAGCGGTGCGTCCGCCTGCTGCGCCAGCGCCGGCAGCGGCACCAGCACCGCAAGCAGCGCGAACAGGGCCCGGCGCGCGATCATCGGGCCAACTCCGGTGCCCCGAACAACACGGCGCGTACCGGCCCCACGAACCGAAAAACGGCGGTATTTTCGCGGATGCGGAAGCCGGCGGCCTTGATCTCGCCGAACGGCGCCTGGCCGACCAGCGGGTCGAGCCCCGCCCCGGTCCCGGTCTCCAGGTTGAAATTGACGCTGCCGGTGCGGATTTCGATGCCGCTGTCATGCACCATGTCGACGGGGCTGTCGAGTTCCAGGATGCGCGCCTCGCGGCGGAACCGCCCGGCCGGCGAGGTCAGCGCCACCCAGGCGCCGTCTTTCAGCACGATGTCGGCCTTGGGCGCCGTCAGCACCACGAGATCGGCCTCGGCCCGCGACTGGCTGGCGGTATCGAAGGTCAGGGAATACGGGTGTCCCTCGGCACTGGTGCCGGTAAAGCGGGCATTGACCACGCGCAGGCTCTCCACGTCCTCGGTTTCGATCTTCACCTTGCCGATCTGGAATATGCGGCTGTCCTTGCCGAATTGCGGCCAGATCGCCAGCAATGCGATCAGCCCCGCCGCCGCGGTCAACAGCAGCAGCTTGGCGACGCCGACGAACCGGCCATAGCGGCGGCCCGCCCGGCGCCGGTCGGTGACGGAAAAGTATTCCGACATCGCCTCGCGCGATCCGCGCCCTTTGCCGGGCGCGGTATCGGTCGGGCGCAACGGCCCGCCGCGCTCAGACGATCCCGGCGCGGAGGCAGTCATGGATATGCAGGATGCCGACCGGGCGGCCGTCCTCGACCACGAAAAGCCCGGTGATGGTGTACTGGTTCATCAGTGCCACGGCCTCGACGGCCAGGGCCTGCGGGCGAATATGCTTGGGGTTCCCGGTCATCACCTCGCCGGCGCGCATGGCCAGCAGCGCCGGGTCCATATGGCGGCGCAAATCGCCGTCGGTTACCGCCCCGACCAGCATGCCGGCCGCATCGACGACGCCGACACAGCCAAACGACTTGGCCGTCATCACCAGGATGGCGTCGGCCATGGTGAGGTCGGTTCCGCAAAGCGGCAGATCGTCGCCGGAATGCATCAGATCGGACACCCGCAGCAGGCTGTTGCCCAGCTTGCCGCCCGGATGGAAGACCCGGAAATCCTGGGGCGAAAAGCCCTTGCGCTCAAGCAGCGCCACCGCCAGCGCATCGCCAAGGGCCAGGCTGGCGGTCGTCGACGTGGTCGGCGCCAGACCCATCGGGCAGGCCTCGGGCGTCGGCGGCAGCAACAGGGTCACATCGGCCATTTCGTCCAGCGTGCTGCCGGCGCGGCCGGTAATGGCGATCAGCGGGATCGAAAATCGGCGGGTGTATTCGAGAAGATCGCGCAGTTCCTGGGTTTCCCCGGAATTCGACAACGCCAGCACGACCTCGGCCTCGGTGATCATGCCAAGGTCGCCATGGCTCGCCTCGCCCGGATGGACGTATTGCGCCGGCGTGCCGGTGGACGCCATGGTCGCGGCGATCTTGCGGCCGACATGGCCGCTCTTGCCCATTCCGGTGACGATGACGCGGCCGCGCACCGCGGCGAGAATATCGAGCGCCGCGACGAAGCTGTCGCCCAGCGAGGCCGACAGCGCGGCGATCCCTTCGGATTCCAGCGTCAGAACGCGGCGCGCCGATTCGATGTCGCGCGCGGCGTCAGCCTGAGCTTCCGGCTGGTGTTTCGCCTGCCCCCTGTCCCTTGCTGCCGTCATCGCCTCTTCGATTCTTCGCGTCGCATCGGGCACCGGCCGTCGCTGGCCGATCCGTTCGACTCACAGATATAGGATAAATGTGGAGGCTTTGTTAAGTCGACAAGCAAAAATTGTGCCGAGTTGGCACGCCGCTCCCCCGGAACGGCTCAGCTATGGGCGAAAAGATCCTGGTCCGGCCATCCGGCCAGATCGAGTTCGGCCCGGGTGGGCAGGAAGGCGAAGGCGGCCTCCGCCAGATGCACGCGGCCCTCGCGGGCCAGCATCTCGTCCAGCTTCTGCTTCAGGGCGTGCAGATACAGAACGTCGCTGGCCGCGTATTCCTGCTGGGCGCGTGTCAGCTCCGCCGCGCCCCAGTCCGAGGATTGCTGCTGCTTGGAAATGTCGACCGAAATCAGATCCTTGCACAGATCCCGCAACCCGTGCCGGTCGGTGAAGGTACGAACCAGGCGCGAGGCGATCTTGGTGCAATAGACCGGGCGACAGTCGATGCCCAGATACTGCCTCAGCATGCCGATGTCGAAGCGCGCGTAATGGAACAGCTTGACCACATGCGGCGCCTCGAACAGCGCCTTCAGGTTCGGCGCAAGGCGCTGGCCCTGGGCGATCTGCACCAGATGGCAGATATCGTCGCCGGCGCAAAGCTGGATCAGGCAGAGCCGGTCGCGCTGGGGGTTCAGGCCCATGGTCTCGGTATCGACGGCGACAACGGTCCCGAGATCGAGATCGTCGGGGAGGTCGCCGTGATACAGCCTGATTTCCAAGAGTTGACCCCGTTCCGAAATTCAGCCGCCGAAGCGGTGTGGTGCCCAGGAGAAGACTCGAACTTCCACGACATTTCTGCCACAGGTACCTGAAACCTGCGCGTCTACCAATTCCGCCACCTGGGCTTCGGGTGGCGGGAATGTCGTGAAACCCGGACGGTTTGTCAACGATGTTTTCGGCTGCGACGATTATTTTGCCGGGACTTGCTGGAAACAGGGCGGCAACCGGGTGTAGGCTGCGCCGAAATCGAGGAGCGGCCGGACCATGAAAGACAAGCTTGTAACGGTGTTCGGGGGAACGGGATTCATCGGGCGGCATCTGGTGCAGCGGCTGGCGGCATCGGGCGCGCGGGTACGGGTGGCGGTGCGGCATCCCGACGACGTCGAAATCCTGATGACGATGGGCGATGTCGGCCAGATCGCGGGCATCCGCGCGTCGGTTGTCCATGAAGGATCCGTGCGCCAGGCCGTCGCCGGGGCCGACGCCGTCGTCAATCTGGTCGCTATTCTGTATGAGAGCGGGCGTCGCACCTTCGATTCGATCCATCGCCAGGGCGCGGAGACCGTGGCCCGCGCCGCCGCCGAGGCGGGCGTCGGGAGCCTGGTCCACATGTCGGCGCTGGGCGCCGATCCCGCCTCCCATTCGGTCTACGCCACCAGCAAGGCGGCGGGCGAGGCCGCGGTTCGCGCCGCTTTTCCGCGGGCGGCGATCCTGCGCCCCAGCGTGGTGTTCGGACCGCAGGACGGATTCTTCAATCTTTTCGCCTCGCTGGCCCGGTTCAGCCCGGCCCTCCCGGTCTTCGGCTGCCCGATGCCGTCCCTGCGCAATGGTGTGCCCGACATCTACGGGGATGGCGGCGTGAAGTTCCAGCCGGTCCATGTCGGCGACGTGGCCGACGCGATCATGGTCTGCCTGCGCGACGGGGCGACCGCCGGAAAGACCTTCGAGCTTGGCGGGCCGACCGTATACAGTTTCAAGGAAATCATGGAGATCGTTCTGCGCGAGACCGGGCGGCGGCGGTTGCTGCTGCCGCTGCCCTACTGGGTGGCATCGCTGCAGGCGACGTTCCTGCAATTGCTGCCCAGGCCCCTGCTGACCACCGACCAGGTGGAGTTGCTGAAGCATGACAACGTCGTGTCGGGCAAACAGCCGGGCCTTGCCGATCTGGGCATCGCGGCGACCGCCGCCGAAATCGTCGTGCCGAGCTATCTCGACCGCTATCGCCCGGGCGGCCGGTTCAGCCGATCCCAGCGCGCCTGATC
>JAHELM010000110.1 GCA_024644185.1 Rhodospirillales bacterium
CTTTTTGCCATTATCGCACCGGTCCTCGCATGCGCCGCGATCGGCTATGGCTGGGCGCGCCGCGGCATGCCCTTCGACGCGGCGTTCACCACGGCGCTGGCCTCGAATATTGCCTTTCCCTGTCTGATCGTCGGCACCCTGGCCCGGCTGAACGTCAGCCCCGAGGCATTCTGGCAAATGATCTGGGCCGGCTTCGCGACGGTGGCGGCAACCGGCGCGGTGGCGGCCGGGGTTCTGGCGGTTGCCCGTCAGGAACAGTCGGTCTATCTGCCGTCGCTGGTCTTCGGCAATACCGGCAATGTCGGACTGCCGCTGTGCCTGTTCGCCTTCGGCGAGCAGGGGCTGGCGCTGGGCATCGTCTTCTTCACGGTATTCCTGGTGATTCAGTTCACCGCCGGAATCTGGGTGGCGTCCGGCCAGGCCTCCGCCCGGCTCTTGCTGCGCACGCCGCTGGTCTGGGCGGCGCTTGTGGGGATCGGGTTGCAGTTCGCCGGTATCGCGCTGCCGGTCTGGATCGACAACACCATCGGGCTGATCGGCGATCTGGCGATTCCGCTGATGCTGCTGACCCTGGGCGTATCGCTGGCCAAGCTCAAGGTGACCAGCATCCGGCGCAGCGTGGCGATGGCGTCCGGCCGTCTGGCCATCGGCCTCGGGGTCGGACTTGCGGTTGCCGCGCTCCTGGGTCTGGACGGCGTGGCGCGCGGGGTGACGATCCTGGAATCGACGATGCCGGTGGCAGTGCTGAACTATCTGTTCGCGGCCCGCTATGGCACCCGGCCCGAGGAAGTTGCGGGGCTGGTTCTGGCGTCGACGGCGCTGTCCTTCGCGACCATGCCGCTGCTGCTGCGGCTGGTGCTCTGACCGGTCACGCCAGCGCCGGCAGGCGGACCGTGAAGCGGGCGCCGACGACGCGGCCGCGCTTGCGTATGTTGGCGGCGACAACGGTGCCGCGATGCGCCTCGACGATCTGTTTCGAGATCGACAGACCGAGCCCGGAATGCGTGCCGAATTTCTCGCCCGACGGGCGTTCGCTGTAGAAGCGGTCGAAGATCGCTTCCAGCTTGCCCTCGGGGATGCCCGGCCCGTCATCCTCCACCGTCGCCTCGATCGCCGCCCCGTCACGCCGCGCGGCCAGCCGGATCGCGCCGCCGGGCGGGCTGAAGCTGACGGCGTTGCCGAGCAGGTTGTGGAAGACCTGGAACAGACGGTCCTCCATCCCGCCGACCCGCAGATCGACGCCGGGCTGCAGATCGACGACCACCGCCACGTCCCCGATTCCCGGGGCCGTCGCCCGATGCATGTCGGCCAGCGTCAGCAGCATGCCGCCGAGATCGACCGGACGCGACCGGGCGCGGCTGAGCTCGGCGTCAAGCCGCGACGCGTCGGAAATATCGGTGATCAGCCGGTCCAGCCGGCGCACGTCATCCTCGACGATCGCCATCAGCTGCCGCTGCTTGTCGGGATCCCTGACCCGGCCGGCGGTTTCCACGGCGCTGCGCAACGAGGTCAGCGGGTTTTTCAGCTCGTGGCTGACATCGGCGGCGAAGCGTTCGATGGCGTCCAGCTGCGCCTGTAATTCCTCGGTCATCGCGCGGAAGGCGCCGGACAGCTCGCCGATCTCGTCGCCCCGGCGGGTCAGGTCCGGAATCTGGTGGTGCTTGCGGCCGATATCGCCGCGGACCTTTTCGGCGGCGGCGGCCAGCCGGCGCACCGGCCGGGCGATGGTGCCGGCCAGATACAGCGACAACAGCACGGTGATGACCATGGCGGCGCCGAAGAGTTTCAGCACATCGAGCCGCAGCGTACGGACGGCCCGGTCGATGTGGTCTCCGTCCTTCGACAGCAGCAGCGCGCCCAGCACCTGGCGATAGCGCTGCACCGGCACGGCGACCGACAGCATATAGGCGTCCGTCTCGGCATTGATCCGCAAGGCGCTGCCGACCTCGCCCCGCAGGGCGGCGACCGCCTCGGCGTAATCCGCCGCGTTCTGTTGCGGCGCCTCGCGATAGACGGGCAGGTCGCGGCGCCGCGGCAGCCAGTCCAGCAGATCGACGATCGGGTCGAGGAACGAACTGCGGTTGCTGGGCGGCGGCAGCACCTCGATATGGACGACGCCGCCGCCGCCGATCAGCTGCCGGCTGTCGGCGGCCAGCTCGCCGTCCGGCATGAACAGGCGCGCGCGCACCTGGCTCGGCGCGCTGAGGCGGCGGACGATTTGCTGGGCCGGCGGGGTGTCCAGCATCTGGTCGCCGCTCAGCGTCGTCGCGATGGCGCCTTCGCCGATGGCGCCGGCGAACACCTCGCCCTGCGTCTTCAGGGCTTCGAATTCCGCTTCGATCAGGCTGTCGCGATAGGCGCCCAGATACAGCAGCCCGCCCACCGGGATGGCGATGGCCACCAGGTTGACCGCCAGGATGCTGCGGGTCAGCGGCGAGATCCAGCGGCTGCGCGCCGTGCCGGCCCGACGCTTGTCGCGCGGCCGGGGTTCGAAATGGACGGGCCGGTCGTCAGGTTCGACGACCGGCGTCCCGGATTCGAATTCGGGATCCCCGTCGGGTGTCGGCGGGGGGGCCTCGGGTCCGGGCGCATCCGCCTTCGATGCGCCGTCCAGACCCTCGCCGATGTCCCATTTGATTTCCGCCGTCATGCCTCTCGGTAGCGGTAGCCTACCCCATATAGCGTCTCGATATGCGCGAACTCGTCGTCAACCTCGCGGAACTTCTTGCGCAGCCGCTTGATATGGCTGTCGATCGTCCGGTCATCCACATAGATGCTTTCGCCATAGGCCGCGTCCATCAGCTGGTCGCGGTTCTTGACGTGGCCCGGCCGCTGGGCCAGCGCCCGCAGCAGCAGGAATTCGGTAACCGTCAGCGAGACCGGCAGGCCCTTCCAGGTGCAGGCGTGGCGGTCCGGATCGAGAACCATCTCGCCGCGTACCATCAGGCCTTCGCCCTTGCCGCCTTCCGGGGCTTCGCCGGCCGCGTCGGCGCGGCGCAGCAGGGCCCGGATGCGCTCGATCAGCAGGCGCTGCGAGAACGGCTTGGTGATGTAGTCGTCGGCGCCCATGCGCAGCCCGACCAGTTCGTCGATCTCGTCGTCCTTCGAGGTCAGGAAGATCACCGGCATCGGCGACGTCTTGCGCAGCTTCTGCAGCAGTTCCATGCCGTCCATCCGGGGCATCTTGATGTCCAGAACGGCAAGGTCGACCGGTCTCTGGGTGAGACCGCGCAAGGCTTCCTCGCCGTCGCCATAGGTGCGCACCTGATAACCCTCGGCTTCCAGGGCCATGGAAATCGAGGTCAGGATGTTTCGGTCGTCGTCGACCAGGGCAATGGTCCGGCTCATCGGGGTCTCCCGGGAAATAGTGTCGCACAGTAGCACAGTCCCGCGGCGCGGGCTTGCCTTACGTTGCGCCCGGTCCGTGACGGAAATGCGGCCGCCGCAAGGCAAGCCCGGTCCCGTTTTCGGGCAATGCGGCGATATGTCCTGCGGCATGGCGCGCCGGATCGGCATAGATTTCGGGAATGTCTCCCTTCGATTCAAGCCATGCACGGCGGATCCGATGACGCGCCGCCGTACCAGTTCGATGCCGACCGGCCTCGTGCTCGCCGCGCTGGCGGCCATCGGCATCGTTGCGCTGATTGCCTGGACCGTACTTGGCGGCAACAGCCAGATCCAGCCGCCACCCGCCATGGACCTGCCGGTCCGGCAGTGACGCTTCGGGCATGATTTGCGCCGCCCATTCGATTGACCGCGCGTATCCCGTCGCGCTAGTGTCGGACCCGATGGTTCTCCATGTCAGGAGATGAAAAGGGAACGCGGTACGCCCGGCACGGTATGCCGGACAAGGCCGTGGCTGCCCCCGCAACTGTAGGCGGTGAGTTTCCGTTCCTCCCGCGGCCGTAACGGCCCGGGCCACTGGGCAACCGGGAAGGCCGGAACGGGAATGACGACCCGCAAGCCAGGAGACCTGCCATCCACCCGGGCCGACGCGCCGTCCGGGACGCCGATTTCAGGGACTGCGCGGTCCCGCACGACACACGGAGGGTGACGATGTCGCGCATGTTTTCGATCCAGAGCGGTTCCGCCGCAACGATTTCCGGTTCCCGAACTGCCGCCGCCCTGCTGGCGGCCATGATGGGCCTGGTACTGCTCAGCGCCGTCGGCTTTGCCGCCGTCGCGCACGATGCGGCGCACGACACGCGGCATTCGGTCGGCTTCCCCTGCCACTGACATGATCCAGCGCACGCTGCTGACCGGCTTGCTGGCCGGGCTGGCGGCCGGCATCGTCCTGACGATCCTGTATCTCGGCCGCATCCAGCCGCTGCTGGTGTTGGCCGAGATGTATGAGGGCGGCGCCGACCTGGCGGAACACGCGTCCTTCGTCCGGGCGGTGGAGACCTTCCTGTTCAACCTGCTGGCCGGCGCGGGATACGGGCTGCTGCTGTCCGCCCTGTTCACCCTGCGTGCCCGCGATGTCGGCGTGGTCCAGGGGTTGCTCTGGGGGCTGGCCGGGTTTGCGGCGCTGACGCTCGCCCCGGCCTTCGGCCTGCCGCCGGAGGTTCCGGGCAACTTCGCCGCGCCGCTGCAGGACCGCCAGATCTGGTATGTCATGACCGTCGCCTCGGCGGTGGCCGGGCTGGCCCTGCTGGTCTTCGCGCCGCCTCCGGCCCTGAAGATTCTGGGGGTGGCGGTTCTCGCCCTGCCGCATCTGATCGGCGCGCCGCAGCCCGAGGGCCTGGGCGGCTCGCCGCCGCCGGAACTTGCGGCGCAGTTCGTCGCCGCCTCGATCGGCGCGATGGCGGTATTCTGGGCGGTGCTGGGGGCAACCGCCGGTTGGCTGTACGACCGGCTGGGCGGGCCCGCCGCCGACGAGGCCGCGGTCGCATGACCGGCCCGGCGGCCGGGGTCGACCTGGCGTCGTTGTGTCGTCATGTCGTTCGCGCCGCCGACCGGGCCACGCTCTCCACCACCGCGCAGAAGGGCAAGGGCGGCGTTGGCGGCCCCTGGGCCTATGCGTCGCTGACGCTGGCCGTCTGCGATACCGATCTCAGCCCGATCCTGCTGGTCTCCAACCTGGCCGACCATACCCGCAATCTGCGGGCCGAACCCCGCGTGTCGCTGCTGTTCGACGGCACCGCGGGGCTGGAGGCGCCGATGACCGGACCGCGGGTCTCGCTGCAGGGCGTGGCCGAGTTCGTGGCCGGCGCCGACGGCGACCGGCTCAAGGCCCGCTATCTCGGCCGCCACCCCTCGGCCGCGCGCTATGCCGGTTTCGGCGACTTCCACATGGTGCGGGTGCGGCCGGTGCGCGCCCATCTGGTGGCCGGCTTCGGCCGGGCGGTCTGGATCGAGGGCCGGGATTTCCTTCCCGATGCCGCCGCCGCCGCCGCGCTGGCCGAATCGCAAGAGGCGATCCTCGGCCACATGAACGCGGATCACGCCGCCGCCGTCGACCACTGCGCCAACCGCCTGCTGGGGCTGGACGGCGCCGGCTGGACGCTGGCCGGGATCGACCCCGACGGCATCGACCTGCGGCGCGAGGCGCGGCTCGCCCGCCTCGACTTCTCTACCCCCATCGCCGGCCCCGATGAGGCCCGCGCCGCGCTGGTCGACCTGGTCCGGCGCGCCCGCGAGGCTTGACCCCGGAGCCCGCCGCCGCCGGAGCCTGGGGGGTCAGAACCATCGGGGCCAAACCATTGGGGTCAGGCACCGCCTTTCTTGCATTATGACAGTGGATCGGCGGGACGCCTCATCGGCCCAGGCCTCGGGCTTCGAAGCGGCGGCGCCGGGCAGTCTCGCCGCATACTCTCCAATAACGCAAGGAATGCGGTGCCTGACCCCGAATGCCTGACCCCATCCGCTCTGCCCCACGGAATGAACCCGGGGGTCAGGCACCGCCTTTCTTGCATTACGGCATTGAATCGGCGGGACGCCTCATCGGTCCAGGCCTCGGGCTTCGAAGCGGCGGCGCCGGGCAGTCTCGCCGCATACCCTCCAATAACGCAAGGAATGCGGTGCCTGACCCCGAAACGAATGCGGTGCCTGGCCCCAATCGCACATCCGTTGCGGTTCGTGCCGCAAGCTGCTCGCCAAGGCCTCGGCCGTCGAGAAACCTCTCAACCACCAGCGAAAGTGCTTCGATTTTCAGTGACGAAGACTCCGGAACCAAGTGTCGCGCTGCACCCGCCCCCGGCCAGGGCGGGAGAGGGGAGAACGCCGTCTACCCCGCCGCCGCCTTCGCCACGGCCAATACCGCGGCATAGCGGGCGGCCTTGCCGATGGCGACCAGGAGGGTGAAGGGCAGGATGCGCACACCCAGTACCCCGGCGGCGAAGGTCAGCGGGTCGCCGACGATCGGCAGCCACGCGAACAGCAGCGACCATTGCCCATAGCGGCCGAAGCGGGCGCCGGCGCGGGTCAGCTGGTCGCGGGTGAAGGGAAACCGGCGGTGACCCTCCCAGCGCAGGCAGAACCGGCCCAGCCCCCAGTTGACGATGGCGCCCAGCGTGTTGCCCGCCGTGGCCACCGCCAGCAGGGCGAGGGCGTCGAAGCCCCGCGCCGCCGACAGCGCGGCCAGCACCGCCTCCGACGACAGGGGCAGCAGGGTGGCGGCGACGAAGGCGCTGAGAAACAGGCCCAGATAGCCGCCCAGGACCAACCCGGCGGCGGTCACGCGGAACCGGCTTGGATCACGGGGTTTTCGGCAGGGTGACGCCGACCATGCAGTCGCGGGTGACCAGTTCGGCCAGCGCCGCCTCATCCAGTCCCTCGCTGCCGGCGGGGCGCATGGGCAATACCATGTAGCGCAGCTCGGCGGTGCTGTCGTGCACCGTCACCGCCACGCCGTCGGGGATCGAAGTGCCGAATTCCGCCAGCACCCGGCGCGGCTCGCGCACCACGCGGCTGCGGTATTCCCGCGACTTGTACCAGTCCGGCGGCAGGCCGATCAGCAGCCGCGGATAGCAGGAACACAGGGTGCAGACGATGACGTTGTGGGTGTCCGGCGTGTTCTCGACGGTCAGGATCGGGATGGTGCCGGCATCGATGCCCAGCTCGGCCGCCGCCTTGTTGGTGTCGGCCAGCAGCCGCGCCCTGAACGCCGGGTCGGTCCAGGCGCGCGCCACCACGCGGGCGCCGGCGGCCGGCGTGCGGGAATCGATGTCCTCCAGCGTGCGGCGGAATTCCTCGCCGGTGAACACACCCTTTTCGATCATCAGCTCGGCCACCGCCATCTGCAGAAGCTGGTAATGGCTCAGCGGCGAATCCTCGAGATCCGGCTGGAACGGGTGCTTCCGGCCCGGCGGGTGGTCGTGGTCATGCCCGTGGTCATGGTGGCGGTCGTGATCGTGGTCGCCGCTCATGCCGCCGGCTCCAGCCAGTTTTCGTA
>JAHELM010000111.1 GCA_024644185.1 Rhodospirillales bacterium
CCGACGCCATACCGGCGGCGGCGCGGCGTGGCAGTGGGCCGGCATGACGACGCGGCGACCCGGACGACACGTCCCGGATTCCGGCCTGCGCCTGGCCAGCCTGGCGGATGTCCCGAGGATAACCGCCATCACCGCCGCCACATCCGACGAACCCTGGTCGCCGGACCTGATAGCGCAGTTGATTGGCCAGCCGGGCGGATGGGCCGTTCTGACCGCCCCCGCGGGTGTCGGGCTGGGCGGTTTCGTGCTCGGCCGATCCGTCGGCGGCGAGGCCGAGATCGTCAATCTGGCCGTGGCGCCGGAAGATCGCCGGCAGGGTCTCGGCGGCGCCTTGCTGAATGCCGCGATTCTGCGCGCCGCCGGGGATCGCGCCACCGCCCTGTTCCTGGAAGTCGCGGTCGACAACGTGGCCGCGCGGGCGTTGTACGATGCCGCGGGGTTCAAGATCGTCGGCCGGCGGCCCGATTACTACGCGCGTCCGGGAAACAGCCGAATCGATGCGATAATCATGCGCCGCGATCTAGTAAGCCCGGAGGCGTAGGAATGCCCGGTACTGGGCGGCGACGCCGAAAGAGTCCGAGACAACATGAAATTCCGAAAATTTTTCTCGACAAAACATCTTTCTGTTATTAGATCATGTTGAATATGCGACGGTGACGGCAAAAATTCATTGTCGTGGCAGTCGCGCTTCAAACAATCTCGAATACATATCCTGAGGGGAATGGTCAAAATGGCTGATCAGAATATCGATGTGCTGAGTTCGGAAGAACTTCTGGGACTTACGTCTGAAATCGTGGCGGCGCATGTCTCGAACAATATGGTCGCGGTGTCCGATCTGCCCGGCCTGATCGAACAGGTCTTCAAGAGCCTTTCGGTGTTGAGCGGCAAGACGGAGCCGGTGGCCGAGCGTCCGACGCCCGCCATCGCGGTCAAGAAGTCGGTTACGCCCGACTACATCGTGTGCCTTGAGGATGGCAAGAAGCTGAAGATGCTGAAGCGCCACCTGAACACCGCCTACGGCATGACGCCGGACGAGTATCGCGAGCGTTGGGGCCTGTCGTCCGACTATCCGATGGTGGCGCCCAACTACGCCAAGCAGCGCAGCAAGCTGGCCAAGAAGATCGGCCTCGGCACGCAGCAGCGCAAGCGCGCCAAGGCCTGACGGAGACCGGGCGCCATGCGGCGCTTGCGGTCGACCGGCAAACGGGGGCGGATCTCGCGGTGAGCGTACTGTCGCGCATCGAGCGTCTGTGTCAGGACAAGGGTCTGAAGATGACCGAGCAGCGGCGCGTCATTGCGCGGGTGCTGTCGGACGCCGAGGACCATCCCGATGTGGAGGCGGTGTACCAGCGCGCCGCCGCGATCGACCCGAAGATCAGCATTGCCACGGTCTACCGCACGGTCCGCCTGTTCGAGGAAGCCAGCATCCTTGAGCGCCGCGATTTCGGTGACGGTCGCGCGCGCTACGAGGAAGCGTCGGGCGACCATCACGATCATCTGATCGATATCGACAGCGGCACGGTGGTGGAATTCCACAACGACGAGATCGAGCGCCTTCAGGAAGAGGTGGCGCGGCGGCTGGGCTATCGCCTGGTCGGCCACCGGATGGAGCTGTACGCGGTGCCGCTGGACCGCAAGAAGGGCGACGAACCGAAAGGCCGCTGAGCCGTCGCTTGCGGATCGTCCCCTTGGGGTGATAGGGTTCCCGTTAAGGTTTTTGCACGATGGATTGCCGGCCTGCCCCGCGGGCCGGCCGGGCAATTCGAACGAACGGACTGGAGTGGGTCGACCCAACGAATGACAGCGCGTTTCGCCGCCTGCGCGCCGAGGGATTGAGCCCTTGGCGAAGAAACTTTTCATCAAGACCTATGGCTGCCAGATGAACGTGTACGATTCCGCCCGCATGGCGGACGTGCTGCGGCCGCTTGGCTATGAATCCACGGATTCGGTGGACGGCGCCGACATGGTGATCCTCAACACCTGCCATATCCGCGAGAAGGCTTCCGAGAAGGTCTATTCCGAACTGGGCCGGCTGAACCGCGCGCGCGAAGAGCGCGCGGCCCGGGACGGCGGCCGCATGGTGATCGCGGTTGCCGGCTGCGTCGCCCAGGCCGAAGGCGAGGAGATTGTCGCCCGCGCGCCTTTCGTCGACATGGTATTCGGCCCGCAAACCTATCACCGGCTGCCCGAACTGGTGGCGCGCGCCAGTCGCGCCGGCGGCGTTGCGGTGCTGGACGTCGAATTTCCGGTCGAAGCCAAGTTCGACAGCCTGCCCGAGGAAACGTCGCCGCCGGGCGCCACGGCCTTCCTGTCGATTCAGGAAGGGTGCGACCGGTTCTGTACCTTCTGCGTGGTGCCCTATACGCGCGGCGCGGAATATTCCCGCGACGCCGACGCCATCGAGGCGGAAGCCCGGCGCCTGGTCGCGGCCGGGGCGCGCGAGATCACGCTTCTCGGCCAGAACGTCAACGCCTGGCACGGGCGGGGCCTGGACGGCCGCGACTGGCGGCTCGGCCGGCTGATCGCGCACCTGGCGGACATCGACGGGCTGGATCGCATCCGGTACATGACCAGCCATCCGCGGGACATGGACGCCGAATTGATTGCCGCGCACGGGTCGGTCGACAAGCTGATGCCCTATCTGCATCTGCCGGTTCAATCGGGCAGCGACCGCATCCTGGCGGCCATGAACCGGCAGCATACGGCCGAGGATTTCCGCCGGATCGTCGACCGGCTGCGCGCGGTCCGCGCCGATCTGGCGCTGAGTTCCGATTTCATCGTCGGTTTCCCCGGCGAAGGCGATGCCGATTTCGCCGCGACCTTGCGTCTGGTCTCCGAAACCGGCTTTGCCAGCGCCTATTCCTTCAAATACAGCGCCCGGCCGGGAACCCCGGCCGCAACAATGGAGAATCAGGTGCCGGAATCCGTGAAGGACGAAAGACTGGCCGGGTTGCAGCAACTTGTGGACGGGCAGGAAGCCGCCTTCCATCGAAGCAAGCGGGACGCGACCGTCCCGGTCCTGTTCCAGTCGCGTGGACGCCAGACCGGGCAGATCGTCGGACGCTCGCCCTGGCTGCAGGCGGTCATCGTCGAGGCGCCGGAAACGCTGATCGGCGCGATCGCCGAATGCCGGATCACCGGAATCGGCACGCACAGCCTGCACGGCGAAGTGCTGGACGACCGGCGCCGGCCGGAAACCGAAAGGGCCTGCGCGTGACCGGCCCGGCAACCGCCCCGAAACCCGCGACCTTGCAGATCGTATTCGACGACAACCGCCTGTTGCCGGCGCTGTTCGGCGAACACGACCGGAATCTTGCGCAGATCGAGCAAAGGCTGGGCGTGTCGCTGCATTACCGCGGCAATGTCGTGGCGATTTCCGGCCCGCCCGAGGCCGCGCGGACGGCGCGCGACGCACTGGAACGGCTCTATACCGATATCCGCGCGCGCCAACCGGCCGGACCGGCCGAAATCGACGCGATTCTGCGCATGGCCGCCGGCCGGCCGGAGGATGACGGCGCCTCTGGCGGCAACGAACCCTTCATCCAGACGCGACGCAAGCGCATCGTCGCCCGCTCGCCCAATCAGGCGCTTTACATGCGGGCCATCGCCGAAAGCGAGATGGTTTTCGCCAACGGACCGGCGGGAACCGGCAAGACCTATCTGGCGGTATGCGCCGCGGCCGCCGCGCTGACCGCCGGCAAGGTCGACCGCATCGTGCTGTCGCGCCCGGCGGTCGAGGCGGGCGAGCGGCTTGGCTTCCTGCCCGGCGACATGCGCGAGAAGGTCGATCCCTATATGCGGCCGCTCTATGACGCGCTGTACGACGCGCTGCCCGCCGAACAGGTCGTCAAGCGGCTGGAGACCGGCGAGATCGAGATCGCGCCGCTGGCCTTCATGCGCGGCCGGACCCTGTCCAACGCCTTCATCATTCTGGACGAGGCGCAGAACACGTCGCCGGTACAGATGAAGATGGCGCTGACCCGGATCGGCGAGAGCAGCCGCATGATCATCACCGGAGACCTGACGCAGGTCGATCTGCCGGTCGGCATGCGATCCGGCCTGACCGACGCTGTCGAGACGCTGGTGGGCGTGCCCGGAATCGATTTCATCCAGTTCACCCAGGCCGATGTCGTCCGCCACGATCTGGTGACACGGATCATTCGGGCCTATGAAGGCAAGACCGCCTCGACGGACAAGCCCGGTGGAGCCGGGAGCGGGTCGTGAGCGGGATTCTGGACATTGCCGTCGGCGGGCCCGCTGAATCGGCCTGGACCGAGGCCCTGCCCGGGATCGAGGACCTGGTGAATCGCGCGGTCGCGGCCGCCTGGCAGGCCGGAAACGGGGCGGATGCGGCGCCGCGGGGCGCCGAGATCGCGATCGTCCTGGCCGACGACGCGCTGGTGCAAGGCCTGAACCGCGACTATCGCGGCCAGGACAAGCCGACCAATGTGCTGTCCTTTTCCGCCGACGATCCCGGTGCGCCCGGCCGGCCGCGGATGATGGGCGACGTCGTCCTGGCGCTGGAGACGATCCGCCGGGAGGCCGGCGAACAGGGCAAGACGCTTGCCGATCATCTGGGCCATCTGACGATCCATGGCGTTCTGCATTTGCTGGGCCACGACCACGAGACCGAGGCCGAGGCCGAGGCAATGGAAACGCTGGAGACGGCGATTCTGGCCGGATTGGGAATCGCCGACCCATACATGCTCGACGAAACCTCGATGATGCGAATTTGACCAGGGACATGACGGAAACCCCTTCACCCGATAAACCGGCGGCCGCGGGCGATCCCGAAGGCGGCGAACACGCGCGCAAACCGTCCGGGCCGGCGACCTGGTTGAAATCCCTGTTCCAGGGCCGGACGACCGAGGTTTCCCTGCGCGACAGCTTCGAGGCCCTGATCGAGGAGCGCGAAGACCGCGAGGAACCGATCGACCCCGAGGAGCGCATGCTGATCACCAACGTGCTGAAGCTGGGCACGGTGACGGTTTACGATTCCATGGTGCCGCGCGCCGATATCGTCGCCATCGAGGCCAGCATGCCGCTGGAGGAAGTGGTGGCGGTGATGACCAAGCAGGGCCATTCCCGCCTGCCGGTCTATCGCGGCACGCTGGACGACGTGATCGGCATGATCCACATCCGCGACGTACTGGGCGCGCTTGGCCGCGCCAATGGCGGCAAGAAAAGGGCCGGCGGGGTGCGCAAGCCGATCCGCCAGGTTCTGTTCGTGGCGCCGAGCATGCGCGTGCTGGACCTGCTGCTGCAGATGCGCAAGAGCCGTATCCACATGGCGCTGGTGGTCGATGAATACGGTGGTATAGACGGATTGGTTACGATCGAGGATCTGGTCGAGGAAATCGTCGGCGAGATCGAGGAAGAGCACGAGGCGGCAAGCGCGCCGCGCATCGAAACCCGACCGGACGGAACGCTGATTGTCGACGCCCGGTTGCCGATCGAGGAATTCGAGGACCGCTTCGGGCCGGTTCTGTCGGGCACCGAGGAAGACAGCGATTTCGATACCCTTGGCGGGCTGGTCTCGGCAATCACCGGCCGGGTGCCGGTTCGCGGCGAATTGGTGGTGCACGTGCCGTCCGGCCTGGAATTCGAGGTCATGGACGCCGATCCGCGGCGGGTCAAGCGACTGCGCGTCCGCAATCTGCCGGCCCATCCCGCCATCCATGCGAAGTGAGATCGCAACCCGGCTGGCCGGCCGGCTGGCGACCCTCGGCGGCTGGCGGCGGTATGGGCTGGCGGGCTGTCTGGGGATAGTCGCCACACTGGCGCTGCCGCCGGTCCATGCCCTGCCGACGCTCTATGTCGGCTTCACCGGCCTTGTCTGGCTGCTGCCCGGGGGGTTGCGTCCCCTGACGGCCTTCCTGACCGGATGGTCCTGGGGCCTCGGCTATTTCGTGTTCAGCCTGTATTGGATCGGTTTCGCGCCGGCCACGTTTTCCGATTCCCTGCTCTGGGTCGTGCCCTTCGCCGCCGTCGGGCTGCCGATCCTGCTGGCGGTGTTTCCCGGCGTGGCAACGCTTGCGGCAAGCCGGCTTGGCGCCACGCCGCTGGCGCGCGTCCTGGGGCTGACCCTGTGCTGGGCCGCGACGGAATGGCTTCGCGGTCACGTTTTCACCGGGTTCCCGTGGAACCTTGCGGGCTATGCCTGGGTCGGTTCCGACGCGCTGGCGCAGTCCGCCGCCCTGTTCGGCATGTATGGCGTAACCGTGCTGGCCGTCGCCGCCGCCGCCCTGCCCGCCGTCCTGGCGGAGGGTTCCCGGCGGCGGCGCATCGCCGGGCTGGCGCTGGCGCTGGGCCTGCCGCTGATGGCCTGGGCGGGCGGCGCCATCAGGCTCGCCGATGCGCCGGCGCCGGGATCGGACAGCGTGCCCGGCGTCGGATTGCGCATCGTGCAGGCGAATATCCCGCAGCGGGAGAAATGGGAGCGCCGGTTCCTGCGCCACAATTTCGACCTGCACCTGAATCTCAGCATCACCGATCGGCCCGACTGGATCACCGCCGTGATCTGGCCGGAAACGGCGATCCCCTTCGACATCGCCGACGAGCGGGGCGAGGACGCGCGGCGGAGTATCGCCCTCGTCGTGCCGAGGGACGGGCTGCTGCTGACCGGCGCGCCCCGGCGCGGCATGGCGCCCGAAAAAATTTGGAACGGGCTGACGGTCCTCGATTCCAGCGGCGCGATCCGCGGGAGTTTCGACAAGTTTCACCTGGTGCCGTTCGGCGAGTACATGCCGCTGCGGGGCATCCTGCCCTTCGACAAGATCACGCCCGGAACCCTGGATTTTTCGCCCGGCCCGGGTCCGCGGACGCTCCGCCTGGGCTCTCTGCCGCCGTTCAGCCCGCTGATCTGCTATGAAGTGATATTTCCCGGCAACGTTGTCGCGCCCGACGATCGCCCGTCCTGGCTGCTGAACCTGACCAACGATGCCTGGTACGGCCACACCGCCGGACCGCACCAGCACCTGGCGATCGCGCGGGTGCGCGCCATAGAAGAAGGTCTGCCACTTGTGCGTGCCGCAAACACCGGGATTTCGGCGGTGTTCGACGCCTATGGACGAGAGCTGGGCCGGATCGACCTCGACACCCAGGGCATTCTCGATACGGTATTGCCGACCGCCCTGCCGGCGACACCCTATGCCCGATTCGGAGACCTCTTGTTTTTGGTTGTGTTGCTGGTAGTTTTACTACCTTTATTACTCGTCTTGCGCAATGATCGGGCTGACAAAAAGCAGTAATCCTGTAGCTGTGCGGCCTTGACCGAATACGATTGTATGCTCTAGAAAGACGAGACAGCCATTCGCGCGGACATTAGCGCCGCATTAGCCGGGTCAGCAGAGTCATGCCAGTCGCAAAAAATCGTGAAGT
>JAHELM010000112.1 GCA_024644185.1 Rhodospirillales bacterium
GTGGAACTGCTGGCGATCGCCAAGGGGCCGGACCGCAATGCCGGGCGCGAGCGGATGCACCGCCCGGACCGCAACCCCTTCATGCTGGAGCCGCGCGATCCGGTGCTGTATTTCCTGCAACGCCTGCGCGACGAGGCCCACCGCTTTGCCATCGGCTCGCACCGCACGCGCCGCGCCCAGGGCATCGCCGCCTCGCCGCTGGACGAGATTCCCGGCATCGGCGCGCGGCGCAAGAAGGCGCTGCTGCAGCATTTCGGCTCGGCCCGCGCGGTCGGCCAGGCCGGACTCGCCGATCTTCAGGCGGTTGCCGGCATCAGCCTGTCGGTGGCGCGGAAAATCTATGGTCATTTCCATGATGACGGGTAGAATGCGGCCACCCGCGGCCGGGCCGCGACCCAACCCCCGACACTGCGTGGGACAGCGATGCTGAACAGCCTGCCAAATTTGTTGACCATCTCGCGGATTCTGCTGATTCCGCTGATCGTCGGGATGTTCTGGGTTCCCGGCGACACGGCGCGCTGGGTGACGATGGCCTTGTTCGTCGTCGCCGGGGTCACCGATTATCTGGACGGCGTCGCGGCGCGCAGCCTGGGCAGGATTTCCAGCCTGGGCCGCTTCCTCGACCCGGTCGCCGACAAGCTGCTGGTCGCCGCGATCCTGATGATGCTGGTCGGTTTCGACAACGTGCGCGGCCTGGTGATTCTGCCGGCGCTGGTCATCCTGTGCCGCGAGATCATGGTGTCGGGCCTGCGCGAATTCCTCGCCAGCATCAAGGTCGGCATGCCGGTCAGCAAGCTGGCCAAGTGGAAGACCACGGCGCAGATGGTGGCGCTGGGTTTCCTGATCGTCGGCGACGCCGGGCCGCTGTTCGCCGGGCTGACCACCACCTTCATCGGCGAGACGCTGCTGTGGATCGCCGCCCTGCTGACCATCGTCACCGGCTACGACTATCTGCGCGCCGGCCTGCGCCACATGGCCGCCGGGGACGAGACGCCGGGCGCCGGGGGCTGACGGGCGCGGGCGCGGCTGCGATGACCAAATCCGGCATGACCATCTTCGGGCTGGCGGGCTGGAGCGGCAGCGGCAAGACCACGCTGATGGCGCGGCTGCTGCCGGAGCTGGTGGCCCGCGGATTTTCCGTCTCGACCATCAAGCACGCGCACCACAATTTCGAGATCGACACGCCGGGCAAGGATTCCTTCGAACACCGGGCGGCGGGGGCCAGCGAGGTGATGATCACCGGCGGGCTGCGCTGGGCGCTGATGCACGAGAACCGCGGCGCCGCCGAACCGGGCATCGACGATCTGCTGGGACGCATGTCGCCGGTCGATCTGGTGCTGATCGAGGGCTTCAAGCACTACACCCACCCAAAGCTGGAGGTGCACCGGCAGGCGACCGGCAAGCCGCTGCTGTGCCGCGAGGACCCGCATATCGTCGCGGTGGCCAGCGACAGCGCGATCGAGGGCCTGGCGATCCCGGTTCTCGACCTGAACGACGCCCCCGCAATCGCCGAATTCGTCATTGCCCGGACCGGCCTGACCAGGAGAGCCCGCCATGGCGCAGCTTAGCGACGACTGCTTCGCCCAGGGCGGGGCGCTGATGCCGCTGGACGAGGCACTGGCGCTGCTGGCCGCCCGGCTGGGGCCCGTGCGCCCGGGCGAGCCGGTGGCCCTTGCAGGCGCCGCGGGGCGCATCCTGGCGGCCGATGTCGTCGCCACGGTGAACGTGCCGCCGCACGACAATTCGGCGGTGGACGGCTACGCCGTGTTCCATGCCGACCTGTCGGCCGATGCCGAAACCCGGCTGCCGGTCACCGCCCGGGTCACCGCCGGCGAGGCGTTGGGCCGCCCGGCACGCCGCGGCGAGGCGATCCGCATCTTCACCGGGGCGCCGATGCCGGTCGGCCCGGACACGGTGATGATGCAGGAGGACTGCCGCGAGGACGGCGACCATGTGATCGTCGCCCCCGGTATCGGGAAGGGCGCCAACCGGCGCCATGCCGGCGAGGACGTGAAGGCGGGCGACGCGGTGCTGCGGCGCGGCCACCGGCTGAACCCGCAGGATGTCGGCCTGGCCGCCGGCATCGGCATGACCGCGCTGGAGGTTTACGCCCCCTTGCGCGTCGCCGTGTTTTCCACCGGCAACGAGGTGTGCGAGCCGGGGACCGCGTTGCGGCCCGGCGCCATTTACGATTCCAACCGCTATTCGCTGATCGCCGCGGTGACCCGGCTGGGCTGCCCGGTCAGCGATCTGGGCATCCTGCCCGACCGACCGGCGGCGATCCGCGACGCGCTGGCGGCGGCGGCCGGCAGCCACGACCTGATCCTGACCTCGGGCGGCGTGTCGACCGGCGACGAGGACCACGTCAAGGCGGCGGTCGAGGCCAATGGCAGCCTGCATTTCTGGCGCCTGGCGATCAAGCCGGGGCGGCCGGTGGCCATGGGCCAGGTGCGGGGCACGCCGATCGTCGGCCTGCCCGGCAATCCGGGCGCGGCGCTGGTAACCTTCCTGCTGGTCGCCCGGCCGATCCTGCTGCTGCTGGCGGGCGCCGGATACAGGCCGCCGCACCGCTTCCGCGTGCCGGCCGGCTTCGACTACCGCAAGAAGGAAGGGCGGCGGGAATTCGTGCGGGCGCAACTGGTGCCCGGGCCGGACGGCGCGCCGGTGGCCATCAAGCACGGCAAGAGCGGCGCCGGGATCCTGTCCTCCATGGTCAGCGCCGACGGGCTGGTGGACTTGGGCCCCGAGGTGACCTATCTGGAGTCGGGAAGCACGGTGGATTTCCTGCCGTTCAGCGAGGTTCTGTCATGAGGGTTCTGTATTTCGCCTGGTTGCGCCAGCGCATCGGCACCGGCGAGGAGAAGGTCGAACCGCCGGCCGAGGTGCGCGACGTCGCCGGGCTGATCGCCTGGCTGCGCCAGCGCGGGCCGGGCCACGCGGCGGCGCTGGCCGACATCTCGGCGATCCGGATCGCCATCAACCAGGAATTCGCGGGGCCGGACGCGGCGATCCGTCCCGGCGACGAGGTTGCGCTGTTCCCGCCGATGACCGGGGGCTGAGCCATGGCGGTGCGCGTCCAGCGCGAGGATTTCGACGTCGGCGCCGAACTCGCCGCGCTGACCGCCGGCCGCGCCGATATCGGCGGGGTGGCAACATTCCTGGGCCTGGTGCGCGACACGGCCGGCGGCCAGACCGTCGGCGCGATGACGCTGGAACACTATCCCGGCATGACCGAGAAGCTGCTGGCCGAGATCGAGGCCGAGGCGCGCGACCGCTGGCCGCTGGACGCGACGCTGATTGTCCACCGCTACGGCCGGCTGGAACCGGGCGACCGCATCGTGCTGGTCGCCACCGCCAGCGCCCACCGCCAGGCGGCGCTGGAGTCATGCGCCTTCCTGATCGACTGGCTGAAGACCAGGGCGCCGTTCTGGAAGCTGGAAGAAACCGCGAAGGGCGGTCACTGGGTCGAGGCCAGGGAGAGCGACGACGCGGCCGCCGCCCGCTGGGGCAAGTCCGACAAGCCGGCCCGGTAGTGCAGTCGGGAACCCGCCCACCCCTTACCGCCGCTGCTTGCGCCAGCGGTCCAGGGTGTCGGTAATGAAATCCGGGCCTTCCGAATCGTCCTGCCAGTCGCGCGAGAACAGGGCGCCGCCGCTGCGTGGCTGATGCGCGTCGCTGAGCGGTTGCAGACGCACCCGCATCGGCACGGTCACGCCCTCGCCGACGATCACCGCCTCGCGCGTGCGCAGCGAGGGCAGCGCGGCCAGCAGGCCGAAGCCGCTTTCCGGCATGGCCCGGCGCACGAAGTCCTGGTCGCGCTGGTTGTTCATGCGCAGCGCGATGAAGGTGTTGCACTGGGCCAGGATGGTTTCCGACAGATCCGACGGGCGCTGGCTGACCAGGCACAGCGAGACGCCGTATTTGCGGCCCTCGCGGGCGATCTGGGCGATCGCCCGGCGGGTCGGGCCGAAGCCCAGCGCCGGGTCGTGCGGCACATAGCGATGCGCCTCCTCACAGACCAGCAGCAGCGGCAGCGCCCGGTCGCGCACGCTCCACACCGCGAAGTCGAAGATCAGCCGGCACATCACCGACACCACCACGTCGACCACGTCGGAAGGCACGCCCGACAGGTCGACGGCGGCGATCGGCTTGCCGTCGACGGGAATGCGCATGATGCCGCCGACGATATCGGCCAGCGAATCGCGCACCAGCAGACCGGAGAACATGAAGGCGAAGCGGCGGTCGTCGCGCAGGTTTTCCATCCGCGCCTTGATCCGCAGATAGGGCCGCGCGGCCTCGGGGTTGTTGTAGCGCCCGGCCTCCTCGTCGATCAGGTAGATCAGGTCGCCCAGCCGGTAGGGCACCGGCGTGTCCACGGTGATCCCGGCATTGCCCGGCGTGTTCTCGGCGCCATTGAAGCGCAGCTTTGCGGTCAGCACGTTGCGCTTGAGGATCAGCGCCTGCACCAGCCCGTCCTCGTCGTCGCGGCCAACCAGAACCGCCGTCAATTCCTCGAAATTCAGCAGCCAATAGGGCAGATGGATGGTCTCGGGGTTGAGCACCGCCACCTGCCCCTCGAAGGCGGCGGCATATTCGTTGTGCGGGTCGATCAGGACGATATGGCCGTTGGGGTGTTCGTCCAGCAGCCGGCGCAGGATCAGCGCCACGGCGCAGGACTTGCCGGAGCCGGTGGTGCCGAGCACGGCGAAATGTTTGCCCAGCAGTTCGTCGGTCAGCACATAGGCGGGCAGGTTCTCGTCCTGGAAGACCGTGCCGATCCGCAGATTCGAGGCGGCCGGGCGGGCGTAGACCTGGGCCAGTTCCATCGGCGTTGCCAGGGCCAGCGCATCGCCCAGGGCGGGATAGGCGGAGACGCCGCGCTGGAACGGCCGCAGGCCGGGCTTGCGCGGATCGCCGGTCGCCTCGCCCAGCAGGTCCAGCTCCACCAGCCGGGCCGGCGCGCCGTCGGACAGGCGGGTTCCGGTAACGATGCCGTAGACGGTCGAGCCCGCCAGGTCGACCTTCAGCACCGCGCCGACGCGGGCAGGCCGGTCGCCGGCGCCGGATTCGGCGCCCGCGAGATGGCCGATCATGGCCGCCCCGGACACGCTGACCACATGGCCCAGCACCGCTTTTCGATCGCTCATCCCCGCTCCCCGCAACCCGAACGATATGGTTCCCTGGATTCATTGCACGCGCCGCGTTAACGCGGGCTTACCGGCGGGGCGGGAAACCGCGCGCGGGTCGTCGTCCTCGCGACCTGAAAACGATCGGGGCCGGAGCGCTGCCGCCCCGGCCCCGGTGGTCCCGCGCGGTCGTTCGATCAGGCCGCGGTCTTGGTCAGCGGCACCGGGCGGCGGACCTCGGCGTCGTAGTCGTCCATCAGGGTCTTGGTGAGCTGGCCCGGCGTGAAGCGGTAGTCACCGATCTCGCGCACCGGCGTCACCTCGACGGCGGTGCCGCACAGGAACACCTCGGCCGCCCTGGCCAGATCCTCGGGCATGATCGCCCGTTCGATCACCTCGATCTGGCGGGCCTTGGCCAGCGCGATGACGGTGCGCCGGGTGATGCCGTCCAGGAAGCAGTCGGGCGTCGGCGTGTGCAGCTTGCCGTCGATCGCCAGGAAGATATTGGCGCCGGTCGCCTCGGCGATCTGGCCGCGCCAGTCGAGCATCAGCGCGTCGTTGAAGCCCTCGCGCTCGGCCTTGTGCTTGGACAGCGTGCAGATCATGTAGAGCCCGGCCGCCTTGGATTTCGACGGCGCGGTGCGCGGATCGGGGCGGCGCCAGTCGGAAACCTGCATGCGGATGCCCTGCATGCGCGCCTCGGCGCTGAAATAGGCCGGCCATTCCCAGGCGGCGATGGCCAGGTGGATCTTCGATTTCTGCGCCGAGACACCCATCATTTCCGAGCCGCGCCAGGCGATCGGCCGGACATAGCCGTCCTTGATGCCCTGTGCCGCCACCACCTGCCGGCAGGCCTCGTCGATCTGTTCGACGGTGAAGGGAATGGCGAAATCCAGCATCCGCGCCGAGTCGTGCAGGCGTCTGGTATGCTCGGTCAGCTTGAAGATGCGGCCCTCATAGACGCGCTCGCCCTCGAATACCGCCGAGGCGTAATGCAGCGCGTGCGACAGGACGTGCAGCCTGGCGTCCTTCCAGTCGATCATCTCGCCATCGAACCAGATGGAACCCGGGCGGTCGTCGAAGGGCATCATGGACATTGCGGAACCCCGAAGTTTGAAGTCTTGTTGAACCCGAAGGCTGGTCGAAACCACGGCCAAACCCGTCAGATCGCGAACGAATCCGCCTGTTTTGCGGTTGAAATTGTTCTAATCTGTCGTTTGACCCTTGCGTCCTGATAACATTCCATTGCATATATGTCAATATGACTGACATAAAATCTCCGCTGCCGGGTGGCCCGAAGCCCGCCGTCAACCCGTTGTTCCTGCGCGACGAGGAACTGCGCCAGGCGATCGAGCTGCTGTTCTTCGGCTATCGCGACTTCACGGCGGAGCCGGACGCCATCCTGGCCCGCTACCGGTTCGGCCGCGCCCATCACCGGGTGATCTATTTCATCGGCCGCCATCCGGGCATGACCGTCAGCGGGCTGCTGCACATCCTGCGCATCACCAAGCAGATCCTGAGCCGCGTGCTGGGCCAGTTGATCGAGCGCGGCTATGTGGTGCAGCGCCAGGGCACGAGCGACCGGCGCCAGCGCCTGCTGGATCTGACGGAAAAGGGCCGGGGGCTGGAGGAACAGCTTTCAGCCGAGCAGCGGGCACGCATCGCCCGCGCCTATCGCGAGGCGGGGGGCGAGGCGGTGGAGGGGTTCCGCAAGGTGATGCTGGGCATCATCGGCAACGAGGAAGACCGCGCCCGCTTCGACCGGCCGGCCGGGCCCGCGCGACGCTAGGGGCCGCAAGCGGTTCACGGGGTTCGCCCTGCATGAGCGCGGCGGTACGTAAGCCAGGCGATGGCGGCGGCGCGCGGCCTCGCCTATACTCCGCCCGATGGACGATTTGCAGCATATCCTGGTGGTCGACGACGATACGCGGCTGCGCGAGCTGTTGCGCCGCTATCTCAGCGAAAACAGGTTTCGCGTGACCACCGCCGGGAACGCCGCCGAGGCAAGGGCGGCGATGGGGTCGATGACCTTCGACCTGCTGGTGCTGGACCGGATGATGCCGGGCGAAAGCGGGCTGGACCTGATCCGCGCGCTGCGGGGCGGCCACAATGCCGTGCCGGTGCTGATGCTGACCGCCATGGGCGAGACCACCCATCGCATCGGCGGGCTGGAAG
>JAHELM010000113.1 GCA_024644185.1 Rhodospirillales bacterium
AGGCCGCCGCCGAGGAAGAGGCGCGGCGCCTGGCCCCGGAGATCGCAGCTCCGGTGAAACCCGCGCGCGAAGACCATCCGCCGAAGCCCGAGCGTGTCGTGCCGATCGAGGAGATCGTCCGCGACGACGAGGGCCTGGCCGGTCGCAAGGATATCAAGAAGGCTGCCCCGGTTCGCAGCAAGCAGGAGCCGCGCCGCAGGGCGGGTAAGCTTACCATTTCGCAGGCCCTGGACGGTGGCGGCGACACCGACCGCGCCCGCAGCGTCGCGGCGATGCGCCGCGCCCGCGAGCGTGAGAAACTGCGCGCCCGCGCGGCGGCCCAGGATGGCACCAAGAAGAAATTCGTTCGTGACATCGTGGTTCCGGAAACCATTACCGTGTCCGACCTCGCCAACCGCATGGCGGCGCGTGGCGGCGAAGTCGTGAAGACCCTTATGCGTCTCGGCGTGATGGCGACCATCAACCAGACGATCGACGCCGACACGGCCGAGCTTGTGGTGGCCGAGTTTGGCCACAGGATCAAACGCGTGTCCGAGGCTGACGTGGAGCTGGGCCTGAGCGGTGTGGAAGACCGGGAGGAGGACATGGTGTCCCGCGCCCCGGTGGTCACCGTCATGGGCCATGTCGATCACGGCAAGACCTCGCTGCTCGATGCGCTGCGCGCGACCGACGTGGTGTCCGGCGAGGCCGGTGGCATTACCCAGCATATCGGCGCCTATCAGGTGCGGATGACCGACGGACGCCACATCACCTTCCTCGATACCCCCGGCCACGAGGCCTTCACCAGCATGCGGGCCCGCGGCGCGCACGTTACCGATGTCGTGGTCCTGGTGGTTGCGGCCGATGACGGGGTCCAGCCGCAGACGATCGAGGCCATCCGCCATGCCCAGGCGGCAAAGGTTCCGATGATCGTCGCCATCAACAAGATCGACAAGGTCGGCGCCGATCCGAACCGCGTGCGGAACGAGTTGCTGCAACACAATGTGGTCGTGGAATCGATGGGCGGCGATGTGCTCGACGTCGAGGTTTCGGCCATCAAGAAGACGAATCTCGACCGGCTGGAGGAAGCGATCATCCTGCAGGCCGAAATTCTGGAATTGAAGGCGAACCCCAGCCGCCCCGCCCATGGCGCCGTGGTCGAGGCGCGCCAGGAACGCGGCCGCGGTTCGGTGGCCACGGTATTGGTGCAGGCCGGCACGCTGAAGCCCGGCGATGTCTTTATCGCCGGCGCCGAATGGGGCCGCGTGCGGGCGCTTTTCGACGATCGCGGCAACCCGGTGGACAGTGCCGGACCGTCGATTCCGGTGGAAGTTACCGGCTTCCAGGGAACGCCGACCGCCGGTGACGATTTCGTCGTCGTCGGCGACGAGATGAAGGCCCGCGAAGTCGCCGAATACCGTCAGCGCATGGATCGCGAGAAGCGTTCCGCCGCCGCCGGCCGCGGCACGCTGGAGCAGATGTTCACCCAGATCAAGGAAGGCATCGCCTCGGAGCTTCCGGTCGTGGTCAAGGCCGACGCCCAGGGCTCGGTCGAGGCGATCGTCGGGTCTCTGGCAAAACTGTCCACCAGCGAGGTTCGCGTTCGCCTGCTGCACGGTGCCGTCGGCGGCATCACCGAATCCGACGTCACGCTGGCCCGCGCCTCGGGCGGATTGATCATCGGCTTCAACGTGCGCGCCAACCCGCAGGCCCGGGAAATGGCCAAGCGGGATGCGGTCGATATCCGCTACTATTCGATCATCTACAACGCGCTGGACGACATCAAGGCGATGCTCAGCGGAATGCTGGCGCCCGAGATGCGCGAGAAGTTCCTGGGCAATGCCGAGATCCGCGAGGTGTTCAGCATCACCAAGGCCGGCAAGGTCGCCGGTTGCTACGTCACCGAAGGCGTGGTGAAGCGTGGCGCCGGCGTGCGCCTGCTGCGCGACAACGTGGTGATCCACGAAGGCAGGCTGAAGACGCTGAAGCGCTTCAAGGACGAGGTCCGCGAGGTTCAGCACGGCTACGAATGCGGCATGGCCTTCGAGAACTACGAGGATATCAAGGCGGGCGACATCATCGAGGCCTACGAGATCGAAGAGATCACGCGGACCCTGTGATGACGCAAGCAGGAATGGCCACCATCCGCGGGTCGCGATGACCAGGGGCAAGGGCAAGCAGCCAAGCCAGCGCCAGCTGCGCGTCGGCGAGGAGATGCGTCATGTTTTGGCGGATATCCTCGGCCGGGACATGCTGCGCGATCCGGCATTGGCCGGCCGGTCGATCACCGTGTCGGAAATTCGCGTGTCCCCCGACATGCGGAACGCCACGGCCTTCGTCATGCCGCTGGGCGGCGAGGACGCGACCGCGATCGTCACCGCGCTGAACCGCGCATCTGCCTTCCTCAGGGGCGAGGTCAGCCGGCACATGATGCTGCGTTACATGCCGGCACTGCACTTCACCGTCGATACGCTGTTCGACGAGGCGCAGCGGATCGACTCGCTGTTCCGCAACCCCGCCGTCGCCCGCGACCTCACCGGTGCCGGGGCGGCCGAAGGCGAGCCGGGCGAGAGCGACGAGGCCGGCGACGGCGGCGAGGCCGATGGCGCGTAGCCGCAAGGGCCTGCCGATCCATGGCTGGATCGTCCTCGACAAGCCGCTGGGCATGACGTCGACCGCCGCGGTTGGCGCCGTGCGCCGGCTGACCGGGGCGGCGAAGGCCGGCCATGCCGGAACCCTGGATCCGCTGGCCAGCGGGGTATTGCCGATCGCCCTTGGAGAGGCAACAAAGACCGTTCCCTATCTGGTCGATGCGACCAAGCGATACGCCTTCACCATCCGCTGGGGCGTCGCCACCGCCACCGAGGATGCCGAGGGCGCGGTGACGGCAACCAGCGACTCCCGCCCCGTTCGCGGCGCGATCGAGGCCGCGCTCGGCCGTTTCATCGGGACGATCGATCAGGTTCCGCCGGCCTATTCGGCGATCCATATCGACGGCCGCCGCGCCTACGATCTGGCGCGCGCCGGCGAGGCGCCGGACATGCCGACCCGCCAGGTGAAAATCGAGGCGCTGTCCCTGCTGGACCTTCCCGATGCCGACCACGCCATGTTCGAGATGACCTGCGGCAAGGGCACCTATGTGCGGTCTCTTGCACGCGATCTGGCGCTGGCGCTGGGCACGGTCGGGCATCTGGTCGCGCTGCGCCGGACCCGGGTTGGCCCATTTCGCGCGGAACACGCGATTCCGCTGGACGAACTGGGCGAAAATCGCGATAGTGCCGCCGCCGTGAGGCACCTGCTCCCGGTCGAGACCGCGCTGGACGACATCCTGGCCCTGGCCGTGACCGAATCAGAAGCAGGGTGCCTCAGGAACGGACAGACGGTTTCTCTTCTCCGGAAGACGGATCTGGATCGCATCGCGACGTTGCAGGACGGGGATACCGTACTGGCGATGTCGGGCGGACAGGCCGTCGCTTTGGTGCGTTATGCCCCCGGGGAAATCCGTCCGTTCCGCGTCTTGAACCTTTGAAATCCCAAGGAGGATTTGATGTCGATTACCGCAGAGCGGAAACAGGAACTCATTCAGAAATTTGCCACGAACCCGGGCGATACCGGGTCGCCGGAAGTTCAGATCTCGATCCTCACCGAGCGGATCAAGAACCTGACCGATCATCTGAACGATCACAAGAAGGACTTCCACACCCGTCGCGGTTTGCTGGTCATGGTCAGCAAGCGCCGCCGGTTGCTGGACTACCTCAAGCGCACCGCAAACCCGCGCTACGAGACGATCTTGAAGGAACTCGGGCTGCGTCGCTGAGTCAGCGGCGTCGGGTGGGCCATTGCCGGGCGGGCGCGAACCGTTCGCCCGGTGCCAACTGCCCACAAAAGGTTTGAAATTCGGCCCGATCACGACCGGTACGCGGTACCCGTCGGATCGGGCCGCCAGACACCCCGCGAAATCGTTTGCGATGCCGGTGAAAGCACCGGTTGCGGGGTGGTCTATTGGGTCGCATGCCATGGAATGAGCCATGCGCGACCCCATCGCGATTTCGCGGGCACAATCCGGTGACCCGCGATCAGGACGGAAACGAAGGAAAACTCGATGTTCAATATTACCCGCAAGGAAATGACCTGGGGCGGCCGCCCGCTGATTCTGGAAACCGGGCGCATGGCGCGCCAGGCGGACGGCGCGGTCCTGGTGACATACGGAGAAACCCAGGTTCTGTGCACCGCGGTGGCGCAAAAGTCGCCGCGACCGGGCGTGGACTTTTTTCCGCTGACCGTGAACTATCAGGAAAAGACTTTTGCCGCGGGCAAGATTCCCGGCGGCTTTTTCAAGCGCGAAGGCCGGCCTTCCGAGAAGGAAACCCTGACCTCGCGCCTGATCGACCGCCCGATCCGGCCGCTGTTCGCCTCGGGCTTCCGCAACGAAACCCAGGTCATCTGCACCGTTCTGACGCATGACCTGGAGAACGACCCCGACATCGTCAGCCTGATCGGCACCTCGGCCGCGCTGACCATTTCCGGTATCCCCTTCCTCGGCCCGATCGGCGCGGCGCGCGTCGGCTACATCGGTGGCGAATACGTGCTGAACCCGCAGCTCGACGAGCTGTCGTCCTCCGCCATGGATCTGGTCGTCGCCGGCACCGCCGAAGGCGTGTTGATGGTCGAGTCCGAGATCAAGGAACTGGACGAGGACATCACGCTGGGCGGCGTGGTCTTCGCCCGCAAGGCCTACAAGGAAGTCATCGACTTCATCGTCGACTTCGCCGAGCATTGCGCCAAGGAGCCCTGGCCGCTGCCGAAGGAGGCCGAAGGTACCGCGGCGGTGAAAAAGCGTCTTTACGCCCTCGCCGAAAAGCCGGTGCGCGCGGCCTATGCCAAGACGGTCAAGCAGGAGCGGGTCGAAGCCGTCTCCGCCGCCAAGGAAGCGGCGCTGGCCACCATCGCCGAAGAAGGGCTGGATGTCGAACTGGCCTCGGGCCTGTTCAAGAAGCTCGAGAAGGACATCGTCCGCGGCAATATCATGAAAACCGGTTCGCGCATCGACGGCCGCGACACCAGGACGGTACGGCAGATCGTCGGCGAAGTCGGCGTGCTGCGGCGGGCCCATGGGTCGGCGCTGTTTACCCGCGGCGAGACGCAGGCCCTGGTCGTCGCCACGCTGGGTACCGGCCAGGACGAGCAGATCATCGACGCGCTGGAAGGCGAATACCGCGAACACTTCCTGCTGCACTACAACTTCCCCCCCTATTCGGTGGGTGAGGCGTCGTTCATGCGCAGCCCCGGCCGTCGCGAAATCGGCCATGGCAAGCTGGCCTGGCGCGCGGTGCGGCCGCTGTTGCCGAGCAAGGAGGACTTCCCGTACACGATCCGCGTGGTCTCGGAGATCACGGAATCGAACGGCTCTTCCTCGATGGCGACGGTGTGCGGCACCTCGTTGGCGCTGATGGATGCCGGCGTGCCGATGGCCCGCCCGGTCGCCGGTATCGCCATGGGTCTGATCAAGGAAGACGATGGCTTCGCCGTCCTGTCCGACATTCTGGGCGACGAGGATCATCTCGGTGACATGGACTTCAAGGTCGCCGGCACCGAGGCCGGCATCACCTCGCTGCAGATGGACATCAAGATCACTTCGATCACCGAGGAGATCATGAAGATCGCCCTGGCCCAGGCCAAGGACGGCCGGATGCACATTCTCGGCGAGATGGCGCGGGCGCTGAGCGGCGCCCGTGAAGACGTGTCGGCCAACGCGCCGCGCATCACCACCTTCAACATCCCCCGTGAAAAGATCCGTGAAGTGATCGGCACCGGCGGCAAGATCATTCGCGAGATCTGCGAGGTTACCGGCGCCAAGATCGACATCGAGGACGATGGCACGATCAAGGTGGCGGCGGTCGACCAGACTGCGGCCGATCGGGCGATCGATTGGATCAAGTCGATCGTTGCCGAGCCGGAAGTCGGCGTGATCTACAAGGGCAAGGTCGTGAAGGTCGTCGATTTCGGCGCCTTCGTGAACTTCCTCGGCGCCCGCGACGGCCTGGTACACATCTCGGAGATGGCGCAGGAGCGCGTCGCCAATGTCGCCGATGTGGTCAACGAGGGCGACGAGGTCCGGGTCAAGGTCCTCGGCGTCGACGACCGCGGCAAGGTCCGCCTGTCGATGCGCGTCGTCAACCAGGAGACCGGCGAGGACATCACCGAGCAGGTCGGCCCGCGTCAGGGCGGCGGCGGCGAAGGCCGCGAGGATCGCGGTGACCGCGGCGATCGCGGCGATCGTGGCGGTCGTGGCCGGGGGCCGCGCCGGGGCTGACCGGGTCGCGACATCCGGAACCTGAAATGCGAAGCGGCGGCCAGACAATCGGCCGCCGCTTCTGTTTGTGCCGCTCTTGTCCCTGCAGCGTCAGCCACGGCGCGGATGCGGAACTTTCCCGTTCTCAAAGGGGGGGGCCGGTCCTCCGCCATCGGTTCACGGACAGGCTGTTTGTTTACATATCGACATTCCGCCCAGGGCGAAGCGTCGTCCGGTTTTGTCCGGAGCGCGACACGGCATTCGGGAACCGGCAGTTCGCCGCCGGTCAGTCCGGCGGCGTCACCATGCCGACGACGTTGTATCCGCTGTCGACATACAGGATCTCGCCGGTAACGCCGGCCGACATGTCCGACAGCAGATAGAGGCCGGCGCCGCCGATATCGTCCAGCGTGACATTGCGGCGCAGCGGCGAGTTTTCGCCCTGCCATTTCAGCACGAACCGCGCGCCGCCGATGGCCGCCCCGGCCAGCGTGCGCATCGGCCCGGCGGAGATGGCGTTCACCCGGATGCCGCGATGGCCAAGATTGCCGGCCAGGTACCGCACGCTCGCCTCCAGCGCCGCCTTGGCCACGCCCATGACGTTGTAGCTCGGCATCACCCGCTCCGACCCGGAATAGGTCAGCGTGATCAGGCTGCCGCCGGGCTTCATCAGCTTTGCCGCGTGCTGGGCGATGGCGGTGAAGGAATAGCAGGAGATATCCAGCGTCTTCTGGAAGTTCCGGCGGGTGGTATCGAGATACTCCCCCTTCAGCTCTTCCTTGTCGGAATAGGCCACCGCGTGGACGACGAAATCCAGCCCGCCCCAGCGCTTTTCCAGCACCGCGAACACATCGGCGATCGCCGCGTCGGACGCGACGTCGCAGGGCAGCAGAATCGCCTCGCCGCCCAGGCTCTCCGCCAGCGGCCGCACCCGCTTCAGCAGCGGCTCGTCCTGATAGGTGAAGGCCATCTCGGCGCCGTGCCGGGCCAGCATGCTGGCGATACCCCAGGCGATCGAG
>JAHELM010000114.1 GCA_024644185.1 Rhodospirillales bacterium
GGCGTGCCCCATGACAATGTCATCCTCTGCGACACCAAGGGCGTGATCTATCAGGGCCGCAAGGACGGCATGAACCAGTGGAAATCGGCGCATGCGGCGAAGACCGACGCCCGGACCCTGGAGGAGGCGATGGCGGGAGCGGACGTCTTCTTCGGCCTGTCGATCAAGGGCGCCGTCACCCGGGATATGGTCAAATCCATGGCGGCGCGGCCGATCATCTTCGCCATGGCCAATCCCGATCCCGAGATCACTCCAGAAGATGTCAGGGCCGTGCGCAAGGACGCGATCGTCGCTACCGGGCGGTCGGATTATCCGAACCAGATCAACAACGTGCTGGGATTCCCCTATATCTTCCGGGGCGCGCTGGACGTGCGCGCCCGCACCATCAACGAAGATATGAAGATCGCCGCCGCGCACGCGATCGCCGCGCTGGCCCGCGAGGACGTGCCGGACGAGGTCGACCGCGCCTATGGCGGGCGGCGCCTGCGCTACGGGCCGGAATACATCATTCCGGTGCCGTTCGACCCGCGCCTGATCGTCGCCATTCCCGCCGCCGTGGCCAAGGCCGCGGTGGACAGCGGCGTCGCCCGCCTGCCGATTATCGATCTGGACGCCTACCGTCGCGAATTGTCGGGTCGCCTGGATCCGACCGCATCCAGCCTGCAGGCCATCTTCGAGCGGGTGCGTACGACGCCGCGCCGGGTGGTGTTCGCCGAGGGCGAGGAAGAGCAGATCATCCGCGCCGCCATCGCCTTCCGCAATGCCGGCTACGGGACGCCGGTCCTGATCGGGCGCGAGGAACAGATCAGGGAAACAATGACCTCGATCGGCCTGGAGAGTACGGGCGACCTGGAAATCCACAACGCGCGGCTCAGCGTCAACAACAAGAAATACGCCGCGTTCCTGTATGACCGGCTGCAACGCCAGGGCTTTCTGTATCGCGACTGTCAGCGGCTTGTGAACCAGGACCGCAATGTTTTCGGATCCTGCATGGTGGCCGGCGGCGATGCCGACGCCATGGTAACCGGGGCGACGCGCAGCTTCTCCGTGGCGTTCTCGGATGTCACGCGGGTGATCGAGCCGCGGCCGGGCGAACGGGTGATCGGCCTGCAGATCGTGGTCTCGCGCGAACGCACGGTGTTCATCGCCGACACCAGTGTGCACGAGGTGCCGGATGCCGCGATTCTGGCCGACATCGCCGTGCAGAGCGCCGCCAAGGCGCGTCAGCTCGGCCATGAGCCCCGCGTGGCGCTGCTGTCGTTTTCGAATTTCGGCAACCCCATGCGGGCGAATGCCGACCGGATTCGCGAGGCGGTTCGCATTCTCGACTCGCGGCGCGTCGATTTCGAATATGACGGCGACATGGCGGCGGATACGGCGCTCAACTATCCGCTGATGCAGCGGCTGTATCCGTTCTGCCGGCTGTCGGGCCCGGCCAATGTGCTGGTCATGCCGGCCCTGCACAGTGCCAATATCAGCGCCAAGCTGATGCAGGAACTGGGCGGCGGCACGGTGCTCGGACCGATCCTGCTGGGCCTTTCCAAGCCGGTGCAGGTGGTGCAGATGGGCGCCACCGTCAGCGACATCGTGAATGCCGCGGCGCTGGCCGCCTATGACGCCATCGTCTCGGGCAGATAGCGATTTTTTCCGTCGCCGTGGCTCCATCTTATGCGTTTTTTAAGAGTCCGCCCCGTTACACTCGTGCGGGAACACATGGACGGTCCGACGGATCGGGACTGCGGAGCTGAGCGGCGATGCGCGTTATCACCTTTGCATGCCAGAAGGGTGCGGCCGGCAAGACCACTCTTGCCGGCCATATCGGCGTCCAGGCTGAACTGGCCGGTGCCGGCCCGGTGGCGTTTCTGGATACCGACCAGCAGGGCGCGCTGGCGGAATGGTGGAACCAGCGTCAGGCTGAACTTCCCGCCTTCGCGCAAACCGTGATCGAACGGATCGGCGACGACATCGGGCAGCTTCACCAGCTTGGCTTTGGCCTGGGGGTGATCGATTCGGCCTCCGCGGTGACGCCGACGGTCGAGGCGGTCATCGCCGTTGCCGACCTGGTGGTGATTCCGTGCCGGCCCAGCCCGCACGATCTGCGCGCCGCCGGCCCCACCATCGACATGGCCCAGCGGCTGGGAAAACCCTATGTCTTCGTCCTCAACGGCGCCGACGAAGGGGCCGCGATCACCGAGGAGGCGGCGGCGGTTCTTGCACAGGCCGGCCGGGTCTCGCCGGTTCGCGTCCACAACAGATACGACTACGCCGAAAGCATGTATGACGGGCTGACGGTGATGGAAGTCGATCCCACGGGCGAATCGGCGCGCGAAATGGCGGAACTGTGGGTCTATCTGTCCGGGTTGCTGTCCGGGACCGACGTCAAGGCCCCGCGCAAGACACCTTTCGGCGGCCGCGGCGCGGCGGCGCGATAGCCGGGGCCACGGGCGCCACGCCGCCAATCCATGTTCGATTCCGATTCGCACCACCGCCATGGCACCAAACTTGCAAGAGACTGGCACAGCATGCATTCGGGGTCGTCGGGATATGGTTTGCTGAAATTACAAGAGATTGCCACTGACGACGCGGCTGCTACAACATATTGCGCGCAACAAGGGTTTTTCTGTAAAATTATCGGAAAATAATTCACGTTTTCTTTATTAAATAGTAACTCTACTTTTACTTAATTGTCTGTAAAAGAGCAATATCAACGCTTCCCGAGTGGCGCCATGACTTCTTTAACGTATTTTTAACGTTTCCTTATTAGTGTCGAATTTGTTATTGTGTGTTTGAGCGAAGCGCCACGGCGCCTTAAACCAGCGGGGACAGCGCGACAGAGCAAGGTCGGACCGTCCCGTTCGGATCCATCAGCGAGGTGAACCCGCCTTACGGGTTTGCGACCAGGAGAAAGAATTCAATGCGCGTTATCGCGGTTGCTTCACAAAAGGGCGGATCGGGTAAGACAACCCTCGCCGGCCACATCGCGGTGCAGGCTGAACTGGCCGGCGCTGGCCCCGTCGCCATTGTCGATACCGATCCGCAGGGCAGTCTCGCGGACTGGTGGAACGAACGCAAGGCAGAGGCGCCGGCCTTCGCGCACACCTTCGTATCCCGCATTGGCGAGGATCTGGCGCGGCTGCGCGAGCTCGGGATCAAGCTGTGCGTGGTCGACACGCCGCCCGCCATCACCACCACGATCGAGCATGTGATCGAGGTTGCCGACCTGATCGTCATTCCCTGCCGCCCGAGCCCGCACGATCTGCGCGCCGCCGGCGCCACGGTCGAACTGGTCGAACGCCTGGGCAAGAAGCTGGTCTTCGTGATCAACGCCGCCACGCCGCGTGCGCGCATCACCGCCGAGGCGGCGATCGCATTGTCGCAGCATGGCACCCTGGCGCCGGTCACCATTCACCATCGCACCGATTTCGCCGCCAGCATGATCGACGGCCGTACGGTGATGGAAGTCGACGGGGCCAGCAACTCGTCCGAGGAAATCGTGCAGCTCTGGGAATACCTAAACGAGCGCCTGACGAAGACCGTCAGCACGATGAAGTTCTCGCTGGGCAATGCCCAAACCGTCAAGAAGGGCTTCGGCTCGCGCGGCGTGGAGAAAAATGCGCTATGAATATGAAAGCAGCAGCTTCTCTGACCGGATCCCTGCTCGCCCGTAAGGGCGCTGCATATCCCGCGTCCTATTCCGCCCCGAGCACCGGCGCGGCAATCGGGTCAGGTCCCAATCGCGAGGCATACAACGATCCGCGGATCATCGCCAGCGCGCCGCCGGCCCCTGTTACGGCGCCCGCCATGGCGCAGGCCCCGCAGATGCAGGATGGGCGCTTCGTCAAGGATTTCGTCCAGGCCAAATCGGCGGTCGGCGCGGTTCATTCCGACGAAGCGGAAGACACCGAGGGCCTGCCGCATGTCATGGACAAGATGGGCCGGGTCCGGCTGTCGGTCCGGCTTGACCCCGACCGGTACCTGCGCGTCAAGATGGCTTCGGCCCGCACGCGCTGGTCGGCACAGGACATCGTGATCGCCGCTCTCGATCGTTATCTCGGTGGTTCCGCCAACCGGACCGCGGCCGCAAGCAACGGTCACGATGCGGGGGAAAACGAGACCGAGACCGAGGACGGGGCCGAAGGCCTGAACTGACGGGGTGCCCGACGCGTCATGGATCCCCATAACTTTCGTTCTCGCTTCGGCCGCCCCAAACCACCGGCGATAGAACCCGAAGAACCGCTGTTCTCCGGCGATGCCGAATCGGCCGACGACAATCTCGATTTGCCGGATACGGCGTCGCTGACCGGTATCTCGATCCGTCGCAAGGAAGGCGCGATCGCCAAGCCTGCCGTGCAGCCCGCCGCTCCGGTTGCCGGAATCGTTCGTTCCGAGCAGGCGCCGCCACGCGACATCGTCGAATACACCAACCGCCTTCGCAAGGGGCGGCGGTGGGCCGCGCGCGCCGATATCGACGCAAAACAGATCGCGTTGCACTGGCCGAATACGCTGCTGATGCGGGTCGGGCTGAACGGTTTCCCCTGGCGCTTCGAATCGCTGATCTCCGGCGTCATGCGCGGCGGTGGGCAAAGCTTCAACAACGGCGATATCGAATTCAACCCCATGGTCATGGAGTGGGTTCTCGGGATCGGTCGCAATACCGCGGCGGGCGGGAAAGCGGTCGAGGATACCGACGTGTTCCCGACGGCCCAGGGCAATGTGCGGTACCGCGCGCTGGCCGTGCCCTTGGGCGAGACCGATGCGGAGGCGACCTTCGTTCTGTGCCACGTAGAGCGACGCTGACCTGTAGCCTACCGGGATTTCAAGATTTTTTGAACACACCGCCGCTGGCCCGACGCCCGCGGCGGTTCCGGTTTTGTCACCTGCCGCCACCGACGCTTGACTTTATGTGAGTGAGCGTTCACAATATATTCATGCGCGACGGAACCGCCACACGGGAGAGGATCGAACGCACGGCAATGCGCCTTTTTGTCGAGAAGGGCATTGCCGAGACCACGATCCGCGACATTGCCGCCGGCGCGTCGGTGGCCGAGGGCACGCTGTATCGGCACTACCCGAGCAAGGAGGCGCTCGCCTGGGATCTGTTCCTGCGCAACCTGACCGAACTGGGGCGCATGCTGCAGGAAACGCATCGCCCGCTGACCCATGCAGGCGACAAGATCGCCGCGATGATCCGCCAGTTCTGCAGGAATTTCGACCAAGACCCGGTGGTGATCAATTACCTGTTTCTGACCCGGCATCAATATTACCAGAGGCTCAATCCCCGCATCCCGAATCCGTATCTTGTGTTTCGGTCGGTCATTCGCGAAGGCATGGCGCGGGGCGAGATTCCGCGCGGCGATGCCGATGTGGCGACCTCGATGATCATGGGGATCGTGCTTCAGGTGATCGATTCCAGGATCCTCGGGCGACGCATTCCACAAGGCATCGAAACCCTGGCCGATCGCCTGATCGATGCAACAAAGCGTGTTTTATATATTTGATTTTTTAATGACAATTATGAGTGAGCGTTCACCCCGATTGATCGGGCCGGGATGCGAAGCGCCGACGGGAGCCACCAGAACCACTCCCGTCACATCAGGAAAGGACGGGCATCATGTCCATGACGGTCAACTCGACGATGGGGCGGCAACCGCCGATCGCCTCGCCCGCACAACGCCTTCAGGAAATCGCCCGGCGCTGCCAGCACGGCGAACCCCTGGATCGTCACCTGTCGCGCTGGCTGGGAAGCGCGCTGGATGCCTATCTGGAGCGCACGTCCGAATCCCTGGAGGAGGCGCTCGGGCTGCGTTATGGCCGTGGCGGCGTGCCCTGGTGGCGCGAGGCGGCAATTCGCCAGCGCGATGCGGCCCTGCGCAAGATGGCCTCGCAGTTTTTCGCCGATCTGCCGCTTTGCGCGCGCTCCCGGCGTATTGCCGAACTGGCGACGCGTTACGCGGCCACCGCATGGCGCACCGACCGCGACGCCGAGGGGATGCCCCCGTCTTACGCCATAACCGCACGCGAGCATCTGTGGGTGGCCTTCCGCTCGGGCGCAACCATGCCGCTTGGCGAGCGGCAGATCCGCAATATCATCGCCGGGTGAAAGCACCCCGGCGCGGAGGCCTCAGCGGAACTCCACATGCAGATGGTCGTCGTGCCGGGCCGCCCGGCAGCCCTGAAAGCGCAGCCGCGCATCGTCGAGACCGAGTCCGTGCTTGAGATGCGGCTCGACGAATATCCGCCGGACCGCGCCCGTGGCCAGCAACGCCTCCACTACCCGCCGCGTGCCCGCGACATCGAAGCGATAGCCTGCGAACAAGGGTTGCAATGCCGCCAGATCCCACCGCCGCCAGCCGGCCGATCCCGGACAGGACGCGATCGCACCGGCATCCGGCGCCGCATAGGCGAAATAGCCGATCGGAGAGGGCGACGGCGCCGGCCGGCCCGCCGCATCGACCCAGGCGATCGCGAAATCCACCGCATTCCCGCCGCGGTGGCTGAGATGCGGCAACATCGGAAATCCATCGAAGAACGGAAATCCGGCATCGAGATAGTAGAGCCTTGCGCCGCCGCCGTTCCGCAGGGCCGCCGCCGCATCCTCGATCGCCTGCCGCGCGGTCACGGTCGCATAGTGCCTGTTCAGCAGGCAGGTCAGCCGCGTATGGGGCGCGTAGCCCTGGTCGGCGAATATCCCGCAGGACAGCGGCACACGGCCGCCCAGCCGGGCCAGTGGCACGGCCGCCAGCGACACTGCGCCATGGACGGCGAGGAAGAGCAGGGGAAGCAGTGCCGCGCGCGGCGGCGCGGCCCGATTCAGCCACCGGCGGATTGCCATCGCCAGCAGCAGCGCCAGCCCGCCGGTTTGCGTCAGCGCCGTCAGCAGGACGATCAGCGCGACCGCAAGCGCCGCGCGGCCTGCCCTCATACGTCGATCAGCAGCCGCTGCGGGTCCTCGATCATGTCCTTCAGCCGCACCAGGAATGTCACCGCCTCGCGCCCGTCGACGATGCGGTGGTCATAGCTGAGGGCCAGATACATCATGCTGCGGATCTTGATCTCGTCGCCGATCGCGACGGGGCGCTTCTGCACCTTGTGCAGACCCAGGATCCCCGATTGCGGCGGATTGAGAATCGGCGTCGACAACAGCGAGCCGTAGACCCCGCCATTCGAAATGGTGAAAGTGCCGCCGGACATTTCCTGCAGCGTCAGCTTGCCGTCACGGGCGCGCCGCCCGAAATCGGCGATGGCCCCCTCGATATCGGCAAAATTCATCCGGTCGGCAT
>JAHELM010000115.1 GCA_024644185.1 Rhodospirillales bacterium
CGATGCAATTGGCTCCGATCGACCAACCGGTCTCGGTTTGCCACCAGTGATCGATCACCGGAACGCGCAGCTTGTCTTCCGCCCAGCGCAAGGTATCGGGATCGGTGCGCTCGCCGGCGAGGAACAGGGCCCGAAACCGGCCCAGATCGTATTTCCGGATCAGCACGCCCTCGGGATCCTCGCGTTTGATGGCGCGAAATGCCGTGGGCGCGGTGAACAGGGTGACGACGCCATGTTCCGCGATCACCCGCCAGAACACGCCGGCATCGGGTGTGCCGACCGGCTTGCCCTCGAACAGGATCGTCGTGCAGCCATGCAGCAATGGCGCATAGACGATGTAGGAATGGCCCACCACCCAGCCGACATCGGAGGCCGCCCAGTAGACCTCCCCCGGCTTCACCCCGTAGATGTTCTGCATCGACCATTTCAGCGCCACCATATGGCCGCCATTGTCGCGCACCACGCCCTTGGGCTGGCCGGTGGTGCCGGAGGTATAGAGAATGTACAGCGGATCCGTCGCCGCCACCGGAAGGCAATCCGCCGGGGTCGCCGTCGCCATCGCCGTATCCCAGTCGACATCGCGCCCCGCCGTCATCGCGCACGGGCCCTGCGCGCGCTGCACGATGACGCAGTGCCTGACGGTGTTGCCCGCGATCTCGATCGCCTCATCCAGCATCGGCTTGTAGTCGATGACGCGGCCCGGCTCGATGCCGCACGAGGCGCTGACGATAATCTTCGTCCCGGAGTCCTTGATGCGGGTCGCCAGTTCGGTCGGGGCAAAACCGCCAAACACCACGGAATGCACCGCGCCGATCCGCGCGCAGCCCAGCATCGCGACGACCGCCTGCGGCACCATCGGCATATACAGGATGACCCGGTCGCCCTTCTCGACACCGAGACCGCGCAACACGCCGGCGAAACGCGAAACACGATCCAGCAATTCCGAATAGGTCAGGGTCTGCCTGGTGCCGGTAATCGGGCTGTCATGGATGATCGCCGCCTGCGCGCCCCGCCCCGCCTCTACATGCCGGTCGACGGCGTTGTAGCAGGTGTTCACCATGCCGCCGGAAAACCACCGGTAGAAGGGCTTGCGAGAATCGTCCAGCACCTTGTCCCACTTGCGATACCAGTGGATATCCGCCGCCGCCTCGGCCCAGAATCCTTCCGGGTCCGCCAGCGAACGCCTGTATATGTCGTCGAACCGGCCAGACATCACGCGATCTCCCTGAATCCTGGCGGGCGGTGACGGCAGTTGCCGTTGGCCCGCCGGTTATGCGGTGCCAGGATTATAGAAGGCGGTCGCCGCTGCCCGAAAGGGGCAATCGCGCGGGGCCGGATCCGGCTGAAATTTCAGGAACGATCGTTCCATTTCGGAACAGGGGCACACTATCGCGCGGTCCGCGCCATAAAGATGCGGGCCGACCCCGCGAAGGGCCGGCCCGCCTCAAAAAAAAGAGCTGCCGTATCGTTTGTGGCTTACTTCTTGCCAACGACCTTCATGGCATCGGCGGCCGCAAGGCGCCCGTCCTTGCCCTCGATGACAACCGAGGGTGAACCGGCGGGCAACACCCGCAGCGTCCGCAGGAAGCGGATCACCGCCACCTGATCGGCCGCCGCGAGCGCGACGAAGGTATCGCGCGAGCTGCGGGCCTCGCCACCATGCGCCAGGATCGCCTCGGACAGCGTCGTCAGGTCGCCGCGATGCCCGTAGGGCGCGGAATTGGCCACGTCCCACAGCTTGCGTGTCAGGAAGAAATGCGCGCCCGGCACGCCGCCATGCGCCGGCCGGCCCTGGGCGAACAACTCGTTGCAGAAATAGGTGATCTCCGCATCGCACAGATCGTGCCGCTTCAGGTCGGTATAGGCATGCACGACCGCGCCCTTGCCGCCGGGCACGCCGTCGAGATGCGGCCCTTCGCCCTGCTTGGTCAGATCGATCGAGTAGGACAGGCTGGCATCTTTCCACGTCCCCGCCGGATTGAAGGGATTCGGCTCGGAGAACACGGCATCGTTAAGGGCCATTGCCGGTACGTGGCAGGAGGCGCAACCGACATCGGCGAAAAGCTGCTCGCCGCGGTCGATCGTGGCGCGCGCCGCCGGATCGGCCGGCAGAACGCGCCCCGGGACGCCCAGGCTGGCCTGGAACATGACGGCCGCCGTGATATCGCCGACGGTCAGTTCGCGGGTCACTCCGTCCTCGTCGAAATCGGGATCGCCCGTCACCATGTCGAAGCGCTCTTCCGCCTGCATGCCGTGATGATGGTTCATCGCGTTGACGGTGAATTCACGCAGCGACACGACGACACCGGCCTGATGGAACGGCTTGATCACCAAGTTGGCGTCCACGCCCTCGACATTGGCGGTATCGACGAAGCCGTTCGGATACGCTGTCAGGGTGCCGTAATTGACGCCCTTGCTGTTCAAAGCCACCGTCTGCGCCTGGCGGGTCTTGGCCGCCGTGGCAAGAGCCATGTCACGCGTGGCTCGCAATTCCACGGAGATTTCCCGGGCCAGCAATTCGATGGCCGAGGCGCCAAACATTCCGAGCGTATTGCGCTCGTTCGATTCGGTTTCCGACACGCTGGTGGTCACCGGATCCCTGGCCTGCGCCAGCACGAACACGTTGGCCACGAAGTCGCCGGCGCCGCCGGCGCGGGGCTGCGCATGGCAGCCGGCGCAAGAATTGGATTCCGGCGCCGAGGTCCGAATGAAGGTCGGTTCGTCCGGCACCCGCTTGGCGCCGGCACCCGTGGTCGCCGGGCGGCCCTGCCCGTCGCACTTGTTGAAAACGCCGATGAACAGCGTTTCGCCGCGGGTAACCAGTTCCTGCAGATTATAGACGCCCGCGGCGATATCGGCCTGCTCGAAATGCCCCGGAATGTTGGGCACGTCCGGATACCCGGCCGGACAGACATGTGGCGTATGCGCACTGGCGGCTCCGGCGGACAGTACAAATGTCCCGACAGCCGCGATTCCGACAATCATCCCTCTAATATTCGTCATGATCTCCGCCCCCAAATCCCGCCCTTGCGGCGCTACCGGCGCGGATCGCAGCATTGACTCGGCTACGTCCACGATTTTGGGTCTTTTGAGCCCGCCGGTCCCCGCCAAGGGAGGTTGCATTCATTCCCGGGATCCCAGCGGGTGCTGGAGATCCTTTTACATCAATGGTTATTTTCCGGGATTCGGACCGCGACAAAAAGATTTTTAATTTATTAAAACAAAGAAACCATCACGAAGTGTTGATAAAATTAAGTCTAAAAATACGGTTATGTTTAGTTATAATTTTTCATGATCGGGAATAGGCTTTTTTTGTTAACGTTTCGGTAATTTTTTAATGTGCAATTTCCCCCTTGTTCAGGTTGTCGCGGAACGCAACAATAGGTTCAATGGCGGCATGCGCGGCGCGGCCACGATGTCCGACCAATATAAAGAGGAGAGAATTAGAGATGGAATCGGGTAAGAGAAACATGCTGGCGACGGCGGCAATCGTCGTTGCCACAAGTGTCGGCACACTGGCCGTCGCCGGGATTGGTCTGGCTACCGGCGTGATCCCGGCGCGCTGGGTGGCGGCTTGCCTGCCCTGCTGTCCGCGCAACCCCACCAGCCCCTGCCGGGCCGCCAATCCGTGCAATCCCTGTGCGGCGGCGAATCCCTGTGCCGCCAAGAACCCCTGCAATCCGTGTGCGGCGGCGAATCCGTGCGCGGCAGCGAACCCCTGCGCGGCGGCAAATCCCTGCGCCGCGGCAAATCCCTGTGCGGCGGCGAATCCCTGCGCGGCCAAGGTGCAGTAACGCGCACCGGGCGGTTCAGGTTCTGAATTGGCGAGGCGGCCGCCGGATCGTTCCGGCGGTCGTTTTGCGCCCGCATTGCGCGGCGCCGGGATTTGCGCAATATGCTGTGGGTGGAAATTCGACGACACCTCCCACGGAAGCGCGCGATTCATGGCTGGCAGCGCCTACGATACCGACCTCGACCGCAATGCCGCGAATTATACGGCGCTGAGCCCGCTGAGCCTGATCCGCCGGGCGGCCGCGGTTTATCCCGACAAACCCGCGGTAATCCACGGCGACCGGCGCTTTACCTGGGCCGAAACCTATGCCCGCAGTCGCCGGCTGGCCAGCGCCCTGTCCCGGCGCGGGATCGGCAAGAACGATACGGTCGCGGTCATGGCAGCCAACGTGCCCGCCCTCTATGAGGCGCATTTCGGCTTGCCCATGGCCGGCGCCGTGCTGAACGCGATCAATACCCGGTTGGACGCCGCGACGATTGCCTTCATCCTCGATCACGGCGAGGCCAGGGCACTGCTCGTCGATCGGGAATTTTCCGGCGTGGCAAAACAAGCGCTGGCCCTTGCGAAGACGCGCCCGCTCGTCGTCGATATCGACGACGCCGACATTGGCGATGGCGAATTCCTCGGCGAGATGGAATATGAGGCGTTCCTGGGCACCGGCGATCCCGAATTCGCCTGGTCCCCGCCGGACGACGAATGGAACGCGATCGCCCTGAACTACACCTCCGGCACGACGGGCAACCCCAAGGGCGTTGTCTATCATCATCGCGGAGCCTATTTGCTGGCCATCGGCAATATCCTGACCTGGAACCTGCCGCCGCACCCGACCTATCTGTGGACCCTGCCGATGTTCCACTGCAACGGCTGGTGCTTCCCGTGGACGCTGGCCGCCGTTGCCGGCACCAGCGTCTGCCTGCGCCGGGTGACCGCGGCCGGTATTTTCCAGGCGATCCACGAGCGCGGCGTCAGTCATTTCTGCGGCGCGCCGATCGTTTTGAATCTGGCGATCAACGCGAAGCCGGAGGAGCGCGGCCCTGCCCTGCCACGCACGGTCGAGGTGATGACCGCCGCGGCCCCGCCGCCGGCCGCCGTGCTGCAACGAATGGAACAGCAGGGATTCCATGTTACCCATGTCTATGGTCTGACCGAAGTCTACGGCCCCGCCACGGTCTGTGCCTGGCATGAGGAATGGAGCTTGCTGCCGATCGAGGACCAGGCCCGGTTGAAGTCGCGGCAGGGCGTCGGCTATGCCGTTCTGGAAGATCTGATGGTGGCCGATCCGGCGACGCTGGCCCCGGTGCCACGCGATGGCGCGACCATGGGCGAGGTGTTCATGCGCGGCAACACCGTCATGAAGGGTTACTTCAGGAACCCCAAGGCGACGGACGAGGCCTTCGCCGGCGGCTGGTTCCATACCGGCGATCTGGGTGTCATGCACCCGGACGGCTATATCGAGTTGAAGGATCGTTCGAAGGACATCGTCATTTCCGGGGGCGAGAACATCTCCACCATCGAGATCGAGAGCACCCTGTACCGACACCCCGCAATTCTCGAGGCGGCGGTGGTCGCCCGACCCGACGAGAAATGGGGCGAAACGCCCTGTGCCTTCGTCACGCTGAAAGACGGCGCCACGGCCAGCGCGGCGGAACTCATCGCCTTTTGCCGGGACAACATGGCGCATTTCAAATGCCCGCGGACGGTGGTGTTTGGCCCGCTACCCAAAACCTCCACCGGAAAAGTGCGGAAATACGTACTCCGGGAGCGCGCCATTCATTTGTAACCAAACCGGTTTTTCAAGCCGGGCGTTGAGTTTCGTGTACGCCGTCAAAATGCGGCCGGAGGGAGTTTTTACTGCACCAATCTCACCGCAAACGATAATCCTTCCATTATCGGTGATTTTATGTAATTATGTTGTTGTGGTGCCAAGGCGCCACATGGCGTCGTGACGCCCAAAAATAAAAACCAATCCCCAAGAGAGAACCGAAAAACAATAATAACACTGCTTCCCCGCACGGCCCGGCTCCCCGCCGGGCCGTGACGTTTTTGGGCCCGCCCGGGCATAATGGAACCCCGGAGCCGGTTTTGCGGAAGACTGCCTCGGCCTGCCCAAACCCAGGCGAGCCGCGCGACGCAGTGCCGGTGGCATGGCGCCCACCGGCGACGGCGCATGGCCTGCCGCCGGTGGGACCGATCAGGCGACGGCCCGATGTTGCGTCAGGAATCCGTCAGTCGCGTGATTTCGTCCTTGATGGCCAGTTTCTGGCGCTTGAGATCATGTATGGCTGTGTCGTCCGGCAGTGGCCTGTGTTCTTCATCATCGAGCATTCTGTCGAGGCTGGCGTGTTTGTCCTGAAGGGCTTTCACGCGTTCTGCAAGCGACATGGCTTCACTCCGTTCAGTTGCTAATACTCCTGGTTACGCGACCCAACCTCGCGCCCGCCGCGCCGCGAAATCGTGGCGCGGATTTCCCGACAGCGCATCCCGCGAGGTTGTCCACCGCCGCCGGGGTGCCTGTGCAGGCATCCTGATATTTATGGGAAAAACCGATGTTTCGATCTGCTACGAGCATCTGTAGATACGATAGTACATCGTTCCCGCCGCCCTGTCAGCCCGTGTTCCGATCACATTTTTCCGATCGAGTGCGGCGGCGGCGCCGAGCCTGCCCTGCAAACGCGGGCAAGTTTCGCCTGTCCCCGGCCGTGAACAGGGCCGCGGCGAATGGTCCCGGGACGGATGCGATCCGCTCATCGGTCGCCCAGGCAGATCCCGAGACCGCGCGCTGTACGGACCGCCGCCCCGTCCAGATCGACCGTATGCGGCCGGGCTATCGCATCCGCGATCGGCACGTCGATCACCTGCCTGGCCCGCCAGGCGACCATGCGGTCGAACCGGCCGGCGGCAACCAGGTCGACAGCGTGTACCCCGAAAGCGGCGGCGATCATCCTGTCGCGCGCATCCGGCGCGCCGCCGCGCTGCACGTGGCCGAGAACCGTGACGCGAACCTCCGCGCCAGTTCCCGCGGCAATGCGATCGCCGACATAATGGCCGACCCCGCCGTAACGCACCGCCTCGCCGGGCGACGATTGCGTCACCACGGCGCCGGTCTCGGTCCTGACCGCCTCGGCCACCACGACCAATGCGAAATTGCGCCCCTGCCCCTGTACCCGGGCGATCTGCCGCGAGACGGCTTCGATCGACCAGGGGATTTCGGGAATCAGGATCACGTCGGCACCACCGGCGATCCCTGACACCAGCGCGATATGGCCGGCGTCGCGACCCATCACCTCCAGCACCATGACCCGGCTGTGGCTGGCCGCCGTCGGCTGCAACCGGTCCAGCGCCTCGGTCGCCACCTGGACGGCGGTGTCGAAGCCTATCGACACTTCGGTTTCGGCAACGTCGTTATCGATGGTCTTGGGTATGGTGACCAGACCGAACCCGCCTTGTTCGGCCAGCCGGCGCAGAATCGCCTGGCTGCCGTCACCGC
>JAHELM010000116.1 GCA_024644185.1 Rhodospirillales bacterium
CCGACGAGAACCGCCGGAGGCCCCGATCATGTCCGACCGCGACGCCGTGCTGTTTGCCAACGAAGCGTTCTATGCCGCCTTCAACGGTCGCGACTTCGCGGCGATGGAGATGCTGTGGTCACGCAGCATGCCGATCAGCTGTATCCATCCCGGCGGCGGGCCGGTCTTCGACCGCGAGGCGGTGATGGCCGGCTGGCGGTCGATCCTGGGGCACGTTTCCTCGGCCCAGATCCAATGTCACGCGCCGCATGTGCGGATGTTCGGCGAGCATGCGGTGGTGGTCTGCTTCGAGGAGATCGCCGGCAACATGCTGATCGCCAGCAATGTCTTCATGCGCGAGGACCGCGCCTGGCGGATGGTCCACCACCAGGCCGGCCCAACCGCGGAAACGCCGCCGCGCGTCGCGTTGAGCGACAAGGGCCCGATCCGGTTCAATTAGTCGGTAATGCCCGGTCTCGCCTTGCGCGTCAGCGAGGCAGGGCGATCAGGACGACGTGCCGATCGGCGATGTCGCGGCCGGCGGCGATCCCGCATCGGCCGGTCCGCTGGCCATGAACGAGAGGCAGGCCAGAGCGAGGAACCCGCGCGCAATCGCCCGGCGCATGGCGGCTCAGCCCCCGGTGACGCTCATATGTCGGCTGACAGCGGGGCGGCTGCGGCGGCGGTCGATGATGAAATCGTGCCCCTTCGGCTTGCGGGCGATGGCCTCGGCGATGGCGCGCGACAGGGCTTCGTCGCCTTCGCTGGCGCGTAGCGGGCCGCGCAGGTCGGCGGCATCCTCCTGGCCCAGACACATGTAGAGAGTTCCGGTGCAGGTCAGCCGTACCCGATTGCAGGATTCGCAGAAATTGTGGGTCATCGGTGTGATGAAGCCGACCCGGTGGCCGGTTTCCTTGACCCGGACATAGCGCGCCGGACCGCCGGTCTGGTAGTCGATCTCGTCCAGCGTCCAGTTCTTCTGCAATTCGGCGCGCACCATGGACAGCGGCAGATATTGATCGAGCCGGATCTCACCGCCGATTTCGCCCATCGGCATGACCTCGATGAAGGTCAGGTCGTAACCGCGCTGGCCGCACCAGGCCACCATTGCACTCATCTCGCCGTCATTCACACCCTTCAGCGCGACCGCGTTGATCTTGACCTTCAACCCGGCGCGGTCGGCGGCATCCAGTCCGGCCATGACCTTGTCCAGCTTGCCCCAGCGGGTGATGGCCTGGAATTTGTCGGGGTCGAGCGTGTCGATCGACACGTTGATCCGGCGAACGCCGCAGGCATGAAGCTCATCGGCGTAGCGCTCGAGCTGGCTGCCATTGGTGGTGACGGTCAATTCGTCCAGATCGCCGCTGTCGAGATGCCGGCCGAGGCGGCGGAACAGCCACATGATGTTGCGCCGCACCAGCGGCTCGCCGCCGGTCAGGCGAAGCTTGCGTACGCCGTGGTGCACGAAGGCGCTGCACAGACGGTCCAACTCCTCCAGCGTCAGCACGTCCGCCTTGGGCAGGAAGGCCATGTCTTCCGCCATGCAGTAGACGCAACGGAAGTCGCAGCGGTCGGTTACCGACACGCGCAGATATGTAATTGCCCGGCCAAACGGGTCGATCATGAGGCTGTCTCCGGTTCGTCGGTGGCCATCGTAGCGAATGGCGCTCCGACAATCTACCCGATGATCTATCTGGATTTGCCATGACTGGTGTCAATCGGCAAGGCGGGCGCGAATTGGCCCGAAAATTGCAAACCAGGCTGGGCAGGGGGATTTCCTGGGCGTGGAAAACAGATGAGCATCTTCGGCAAGGTGGCCACGCGAGACAAGGTGGCAACGGGTACGCAGGTTGTACGAATCGAAGATCGCGACCGGAAAGGGCCATTGCCCGTGGTCAGGGATCTGGTCGTCATGGTGGCCCGTCTGTCGTCGGAACGCGAACGGGTGATCGCCGGCCAGAACGGCTGCTGTATCGTTCTGTGTACGCCCGACCAGATCCCGGGTTTTACGATGGAGCAGAGCGTCCAGACGATCGCCGAGCGGTTCGCCGGCAGCCTGCGCGGATACGATTCGATCTTCCGCTACGGCCGGAACAAGATCCTGATCTGCCTGCCCTTCGTGGCGCCCAGGGAGGCGGAAAGCGTGATGGGAAGATTGCGCGAAATCGCTATCGGCGTACCCATTCACATGCCGGGCCAACGGTTTGTGACCGCCAGGGTCTCGCTGGGCGGGGCGATGATGTCGACGATCGACGTGCAGGATACGATCAATCGCGCCGACCGCGCGCTGGAGCAGGGCCGCATGGTGGGCGGCAGCACCGTCTGCATGTGGACGCCGGACATGTTCTGACGGTCTTGGGAGGGCGGAAACCGGCCCCCTTTCACGGCATCAACGATTTGGAAAGATGCGCTGGCCTACAAATTGTCAGGCGGAAAATCCGCACGGCAAGGAAGGGAAGCGCAGTGAGCAATTTCGAGAATTCCGCCACGCCGGATCCGGTGGACATGCGGGTGAAGGGACCGGAGGACCGCGAACGTACCGGTCCCCTGCCGATCGTCGACGATATGGTGATCATGGTCGGCCGGCTGACCGCGGAACGCGACCGGGTGACGGCGGGAAACAATAGCTGCTGCGTGGTGGTCTGCGCGACCGATCCGATTCAGGGGTGGTCCGTCGAGCAGGCCGTCGGCGAAACAGCCAGGCGCTTTGCCGACAGCCTGCGCGCCTACGATTCAATCTTTCTGTTCGGACGGGACAAGATTCTGGTCTGCCTGCCCTTCGTCACGGCGGCCGATGCGCCCAGCGTGATGCAGCGGCTACGGGATCTGGCCAGCCGCATGCCGGTGACGCTGCCGGGCGGAATCAGCGGTCATGTCACGGTATCCGTAGGCGGGGTGATGATGGATCGCGCCGCCGGCGTGCAGCAAATCATCAACCGCGCCGACAAGGCGATGGAGCAGGCGCGCATTTCTGGCATCAGGGCGACCCTGTGGTCAGCCGATATGCTGTGACCGGCCGGGACTTGTCCGGCCGCGCGGCCACGCGCATATTGCCGGTCATGAGCGAATTCATCGTAAAACCCGATCCGGACGATCCGCGGCTGACCCGCCAGGTGTCGGGCATTGACCAGGATGGAGCGCCGGTCGACACCGCGGTGGTCGTCGAACGGCCACTGACCCTGTATCTGAACGGGCAGGAGATCGTCACCATGATGACGATCGGCGACCACCCCGATTGTCTGGCGGTCGGTTATCTGATCAACCAGAACATGCTGCGTCTTGACGACGAAATCACCGCCATAGACCATGACGACGACATCGAGACGATCGTTGTGCGTACCAGGCGGCGCACCGATTTCGAGGACAAGCTCAAAAAGAAGACGCTGACTTCGGGCTGCGCCCAGGGCACCGCCTTCGGCGATCTGATGGAACGCTTCGACACGGTGCAACTGCCCAGGGATGCGGTGCTGAAGACGTCGTGGCTCTATGCGCTGAGCAAGAAGATCAACACGGTGCCCAGCCTCTATCTGGCCGCCGGGGCCATCCATGGCTGCGTGCTGTGCGAGGAGGACCGGCCGCTGATCTACATGGAGGATGTCGGGCGCCACAACGCGATCGACAAGATCGCCGGATACATGGCGCTGCATTCGGTCTCGCCACGTGGCAAGATTTTCTATACCACCGGCCGTCTGACATCCGAGATGGTGATCAAGACCGTGCAAATGGGAATCCCGATTCTGGTCTCGCGGTCCGGCTTTACTGCCTGGGGCGTCGATCTGGCGCGCAAGGCCGGGTTGACGTTGATCGGGCGGGCCAAGGGGCGGCGTTTCGTAGCCTTGGCCGGCAGCGAGCGGATCGTCTTCGACGTCGACCCCGCCATCATGCAGAATGACCCCGCCGCGTCGCGCCGCAAGAGTGCGGCCGCCGAAGAGGAGGTTTAGACTTGTGGCGTTGACCAACGACGAATTCAGCGATCGCGGCGATAGCGCCGACCCGCGCGCGATTCCGCGGCAGACGCGGGTTGGCGAGGACCCGGCGGCCATGGCGGCGGTGTTGCGGCGGGAATGGGAAACCGTGCGCGAGATCGGCCTCGGCGCCTGCGTCGGCATCGCCGGCCCCGATGGCCTCGGCGAGGCGGCAAGCAGCCGCGTCCTCGACGGGCTGGGCAAGCGTCTGCTCAGCCTGCTGCGTCCCTACGATGGCATCCATCGTTACGGCGCGGACCGGTTCCTGATCGTCTTGCCACGGCTCGCCGAGACCCATGCGCCGTCCGTTCTCGACCGGCTGCGCCAGGCGGTGGCGGCCAAGCCGGTGCCCTCGACCGGCGGCACGCTGCGGCCGGTTACCGTGTCGGTCGGTGGCGCAATGATGCTGGGCGACGTATCGGCGCACGAGGTCGTGCAGCGGGCCGACCGGGCGCTGGAAAGCATGATCCGTCGCGGCGACAGCGGTATTCGCCTGTGGGTCCCCGAAATCGACGTGAACTGGCCCGGGTTATGACGCGGCAGGGGCGCGCCCGCGACCGTCGAGACATCGCCACGGTCGTCGCCGATGCCGCCGTCGAGCACGAATACTGGCTGAAATCATGGCAGCGCGCCCTGATCTGTGGCGTGACGCAGGGGCCGAATGTGGTCGAGGAGACGGCGCATCTTACCTGCCGGTTCGGTTCCTGGCTGGAAGCGAACAAGGGGTCCGTGGAATTGGCCGGCGACGCCATGGCCGAACTGGGCCGCGCCCATCGCGAGGCGCACGAGGCCGTGCGCTATCTCACCGCGGAGGCTGCGGCGGGCCACCGTCTGGCGCCCGATGAATTCGATACGGCGATCGATGCCGCGGCCGCCTTCAACGCCGCTGTTCATCGGGTGCGGGAAACCCACGGCGTGCCGGAGGAAATGGAAGTTCCCGCCGATGCGCAACTCGCCGAGTTGCAGAGCCGCATGACCATGCTGGGCGAACTGGAGCGCGAGCGCGAACGCGCGCTGCGCACCGGGGCGGCGATGAGTCTCGTCCTGGTTCACCCGGAACCTTTGCAGGCGATCGAGGCCGAGTACGGGACGGTCGGTATCGATCGGGCGGTCGCGGGGCTGGCAGCGCGGCTGTTCAGCCAGCTCCGGTCGTATGACGGGCTGTATCGGTACGGCCGCGCGCAATTCCTGCTGTGTTTGCCGGCCAGCACGGCGGCGCAGGCGCGCGGCATCGCCGAACGGCTGGCCGAGGCGGTGGGCGCGGCGCCGATGGCGCTGTCCGACACGATCGAGACCGAGGTGTTTGCCCGCTTCGGCATCGCCGCGGTGGATGCGCGCGCCACCATCCAGGAAACCGTGGATCGCGCCCTGCATGCCTTGGCCATGTCGGGAACCGGCGAGGGTCAGCGCATCGTCGTCTGGGCGCCGGAGCGCGAAAATTGAACACGGGTGGCGCATGAACCCGGCCATTCTCGGGGTGTTGCTGGCCGGCGGGCTATCGCGCCGCATGGGCGGCGACGACAAGTCGCTGCGCGCCGTCGCCGGAAGGGCGATGCTGGACCGGGTGATCGACCGGATCCGCCCGCAACTCGACATGCTGCTGCTGAATGCCAATGGCGATCCCGCCCGATTCGCCGAATGGAGTCTGCCGGTGGCGGCGGACACAATTTCCGGTCATGCCGGACCGCTGGCCGGGGTGTTGACCGGTATGGAATGGGCGGCGGCACACGCGCCGGGTTGCGAATGGGTGGTGACCGTGCCGACCGATGCGCCGTTTCTGCCGGCCGATCTGGTGGCGCGTCTGCGCGCGGCGACCGGGGAGGCCGACGCAGACATGGCCTGCGCTGCCTCGGGCGGGCGGCCGCATCCGGTCTGCGGGCTTTGGCCTGTGCGCCTTGCTGGCGACCTGAGGCGGGCGATGACGAAAGAGGGGCTGCGCAAGGTCGATTTGTGGACGGCGCGCTATCGCCTGGTGCAGGTCGACTGGCCGGCGGACCCGGTTGACCCGTTTTTCAACGCAAATACCCCTGAGGATCTGGCCGAGGCGGAGCGGTTGCTGACCCGCTAGTCGGATGAAAGAGCGGGGCAATTTGTCCGGGCGGAGGGGTGCCGTACGTCCGGCGCGCACCACCGGCGATTTCGTTCAATCGTTCGGTCCGCCGCGGCACGCACAAAGAACAATCTTCATCACCCCGAGGGATTGCAACACGAGGGAAAATCATGGATGAACTCCGCGATTCCCGCATGCATAAAAACATCGTATAAATTGATATATATTGGAACATATTATCGCGTCACATGATCCAAACGGGTCATGCGCGAGAAAGGCCGTTCTTGTATTCAATGATCCACATGATCTCCGTTCTATTTCGGCGATTTAATTCAATTGGGGGGACATTGATATGTTGAAGGCATTTCTGACGGACGAATCCGGCGCGACCATGATTGAATACGGCCTGATCGCGGCCCTCGTGTCGGTTGCGGCGATCGCGGCGCTGACCTTCCTGGGCAGCTCGCTGACGACGATCTTCACCAATGTCGGCACCATTCTGACCTCGGTCTAAACCGGCGTTGGTGCCCGGTGCGCCGCAGGCGCGCCTGGCTAGGACAAATTGCGAACGGGCGGCACTATCTGTGCCGCCCGTTTTCGTATTGCCAGGACAGGCCTTGAGTGCCGAGGCGGGGAGTGCAGCGCAATTTTCCTCGCTGTGGCCAGCTTCGGGATGTCGCTCGAAATGGCAGGAAGCGGAATTCGAAAAATAAAGAAACAAAAAATAATTGAATGGAAAAAAGAATATCACGTCAATGCGGAGCAACAAGGCGGCGAAATTCCGCCATATATAAAAACAAAAACGCATTTATTATATATTAGCGCAGGTATATTCATCGCATGATCTGAATGGGTCATGCGTAACGGCGCCGGGTTCTCTAACTATTCACGCAAGCGATATCACCTATTCGGTCGGGCGATGGTCGCGGGAATTTACAGATTTCATTCATGCCAAGGAGCTACCAATATGTTGAAGGCATTTCTGACGGACGAATCCGGCGCGACCATGATTGAATATGGCCTGATCGCCGCCCTCGTGTCGGTTGCGGCCATCGCGGCGCTGACCTTCCTGGGCAGCTCGCTGCAGAGCATCTTCAACAACGTCGCGACCATTCTGACCTCGGTCTGATACGACGTTGGCGGACGCCGCGCCTCCGGGCGCGGTTGACTGCAAGACATGGAACACGGGCGGTGCCGCTGGCGCCGCCCGTTTTTCATGTCCGCAACTGGATCCCTGGCTGCCGGTCTGGCAGCAA
>JAHELM010000001.1:0-26049 GCA_024644185.1 Rhodospirillales bacterium
AGATGCACCGCGACCGTGGTCGTGCCGACGTCGATGGCCAGGCCGAAGGCGCGGTCATGGAAGCCGGGCCAGACATGGATCAGCGTGCCGTCGTTGCGCAGCGCGGCGGTGGCCTTCCATTCGCCCTGCCGCAACGCCGTCTGCAACACGTGCAGCACATGCAGATCGGCGGTACGCAATTCGACCTGCCATTGCGCCGCCAGCGCCTCCTTCAGGCGTTCCAGATCGCCGGTCGGGTCGTGCATGTCGGGTTCGCGCACCTCGACATAGAACAGGCGGACCAGCGGGTCGATCTCGATCGCCCGGGCCTCGGCCCGCTTGCGCACGACCTGCTTGTGCACCTGGCTTTCCGCCGGCACGTCGATGACCAGATCGCCGAGAATGCGGGTGTGGCATCCCAGGCGGCGGCCGGCTTTCAGCCCTTTCTTGTCGGCATAGCGCTGCTCGACCGGACCGAATTCCGACAGATGCGCCGGCCGCGAGGAAATGCCGAATTTTGAAAAGTCTCCGGTCGAAACCTCGACCTGGCAGCGCCCGCAGATCCCACGCCCGCCGCATACCGAATCCAGATCGACACCGAGGCCGCGCGCCGCCGCCAACAGCGAAGTGCCCCTGGCGAAACGGCCGCGCTTGCCGGACGGCGTGAAAACGACGGTGGCTTCGCCGCCGGCCTCGGTATGTCCGTTTCCGGTTTCGCTCACGTACGGCTCCGCCGACGACCCTCGCGCTCGTGGCGGCGACCCTCGCCGCCGGCAGCCGCCGGTGCCGGTTCGCGATATTTGCGAATCCAGCGCGCGCAATCGGGATCGTGGCCCATCATCACGTCGGCGCCGCGGATGCCGGTCATTTCCTCTTCATGCAGCGGATTCATGATCGCCGAGGTCATGCCGGCGCCGATCGCCATCGACAGGAACGATGCGTTCATGCCGTGCCGGTTGGGCAGGCCGAAACTGATATTCGAAGCGCCGCAGGTGGTGTTGACCCGCAATTCGTCATGCAGGCGTCGGATCAGCCGGAACACCGAGGCGCCGGCCTTGTTCACCGCGCCCACGGGCATGACCAGCGGGTCGACGACGATGTCGCTGGCCGGGATGCCGTAATCGGCGGCGCGCTGGACGATCTTGCGGGCAACCTCGAAGCGCACGTCCGGGTCTTCGGAAATGCCGGTCTCGTCATTCGAGATGGCAACAACCGCGGCGCCGTATTTCTTGATCAGCGGCAGCACGGCTTCGAGGCGTTCCTCCTCGCCGGTCACCGAATTGACCAGCGCCTTGCCCTGGTAGACCGAGAGCCCGGCCTCCAGTGCGGCAACGATCGAGGAATCGATCGACAGCGGCACGTCGACCAGGCTTTGCACCAGCTTGATCGTCGCGGCCAGGATCGCCGGCTCGTCGGCCAGCGGAATGCCGGCATTGACGTCCAGCATGGTGGCGCCGGCCGCGACCTGGGCGACGGCATCCGCCTCGACACGGCTGAAATCGCCGTTCTTCATCTCTTCCAGCAGCAGCTTGCGGCCGGTCGGATTGATGCGTTCGCCGATGACGCAAAACGGGCGATCGAAGCCGATAATGACTTCCTTTTTCGCGGAGCTGACCACGGTATCGGTCATGTCGACATCCTGTCGGTTCGTGTTCGGAATTCGTGATTTTGCGCCATGCCGCGCGGGCCGGACATATCCTGGACAAACGGTATTGGTTTCGCGGCCCGGTGTATCGCGAAGCCGCGCCACATACAATCGCGAAAGCGTCACTGGCGCAACCCGCCAATTGCCGACAATCCGAAGCGAAACCAAATCGAAAAACGGCAACCCATGCTACCATCGCCGCATGTGGACGCAACCGCCGTACCGCGCCCTGCTCTGTCTCGCCGCCGCCGGCTGGGCCTGGTCGACCCCACCAGCCATGGCCGACGAATCCGTGGCCGGCTGGATCAAATATACGCGTGCCTCCAGCATCTGCATCGGCAAGCCGGATACGCCGCTTTGCGCGGTGGAGACGGCGCTGGCCTGCCGGCTGCGCGGGAATGCCCGCCTGTGCGGCAAGGTCGGTCTGGCGCCAGAGCCCCAACCGGATGCCGGTCTGCCCGTTCCAAATCCGGACCCGGCCACGACGATCGAGGCCATCGCGGTGGAATACCGCGTGGAGGATTACGACGAGAGCCACGGCGGGCAGGCGCGGGTCGGGCTGGCGGTTCGCCATTATGGGCAGAACGGGCTGGTCTGGCCGGAACAGGGCTGGCGGCTGGTCAACTATATGCTGACCCAAGGGTCCAAGGGCTGGCGGGTGGACGACATATCCTGGGCACCACAGCCGCGCTGGATCGGCCCGCGGGATGCCAGCAGCACCTGCCTGGGCGACATGCGGCTTCCGGCATGCGCCGTGGAGACCGACATCGCCTGCCGCGTTCGCGGCACGCCCGCCCTGTGCGAGCCCACGGGCAAGACAGCAACAGGTACGGGGGAGACGGTCACCTATGTTGTCGACCGGATACGCCGATCCGCCCCGCCCGGAAGCGACGCCTCACCCGATGACGTCACGCTGACCGTGTGGCTGGCGGAATCCGTGGAGTCTGCGCCGGGGCCGGACGATACCGACGGCGACCCGCTGGCCCGGCCGCCGGTCTTCGCCATGGTCGCCTACACGCTGCAACGCAGCGGAAACGTCTGGCGGGTGACCGGACGCAGCGCGGTGCCCTGATTTTCCGCCGAAAAAGAAAGGCCGGCCCCGCTAGCGCGGGGCCGGCCTGTATGCGTCTTGCCGATATGGAACCGGGTCGTCAGCCGGCACGGATTTCGCGCAGGAAACGATCCACCTCGCCACGCAGGCTTTCCGCCTGGCGCGCCATGCCCTGGCTGGCACCGAGCACCTGGCCCGCCGCCGTGCCGGTTTCGCCGGCCGCCTTGCTGACATTCTCGATGTTCTGGTTGACCATCTGCGTGCCGCGCGCGGCCTGCTGGACGTTGCGGGCGATTTCCTGGGTGGACAGGCCCTGTTCCTCAACCGCCGAGGCGATGGTGGTCGAGATATCGCTGATCTCGCCGATCACCGCGCGGATCTTCTGGATTGCCTCGACGGCTCCGCTGGTCTCTTCCTGTACGGCGAGAATCTGCGTCGATATCTCCTCGGTCGCCTTGGCCGTCTGGTTGGCCAGGTTCTTGACCTCCTGGGCCACCACCGCGAAGCCCTTGCCGGCCTCGCCGGCCCGCGCCGCCTCGATGGTGGCGTTCAGGGCCAGAAGATTGGTCTGCCCGGCGATGTTGTTGATCAGGCTGACCACGTCGCCGATCTTGCTCGCGGCCTCGGCCAGTCCCTGCACCGTATCGTTGGTGGCGTCCGCCTCGCGCACCGCATTGCTGGCAATCTTCGCCGACTGCGACACCTGGCGGCCGATCTCGGCGATCGAGGCCGACAGTTCCTCCGCCGTGGCGGCGACCGTCTGCACATTCGTGGTCGCCTGGTCGGAGGCACTGGCGACGTTGCCGGCCTGACGGCTGGTCTCCTCGGCCGTCGCCGACATCTGCTGGGCGGTGGCCTGCATCTCGGTGGCGGAAGACGACACGCCATCGACCACTTCCTTGACCGAACGCTCGAAGCGGTCGGCCAGCGCGATCATCACCTGGCGCTTTTCTTCCTCGGCGCGTTGCGCGGTGGCCGCCTGCGTTTGCTCCAGCCGGATCTTTTCGACGGCATTGTCCTTGAAGACCTGGACGGCCTGGGCCATGTCCCCGACCTCGTCCTTGCGCCCGATATCGGGAATCCTGGTTTCCAGCTTGCCGCGCACGATGTCGGCCATGACCGAGGTCAGGCGGCTGACCGGACGCGAAATCGAGCTGCCGACCAGATAGGCGATCATCGCACTGAACACGATTCCCACCAGCGCCACCAGAAGGCCGATGCGGATCAGGTCGTTCACCGGGGCCATCACCATGGCCATCGGGGCGACCACCTCCAGCGACCAGGGCGTGTCGATATCGCCGATGCGGATCGGCGCATAGACCTTGATGGCGTCGTCGCCCAGCCGCAGCGACGCCTCGACGGTCCAGTACAATTCGCCCCGTTTCACCGCATCGCGAACACGGCCGGCATTACCGGAGTCGGAAATTTCCTTCAGCAGCATCGCCTTGTCGGGGTGTGCCGCATAAGTGCCGTTATTGCCGATCATGGTGGCAAAACCGGTACCGTAGGGCTTGACCTCCGCCACCAGTTCCTGCAAGCGGTCCAGCGGCAAATCGAAGCCGGCGACGCCGACGGCCTTGCCCTTGACCACCAGCGGCACGACCAGCGAGGTGATCAGCATTTCCTTGCCCCCGACCGAGTAGGCATAGGGGTCGATGATGGCGTTTTTCCGGTTCCGGAAGGCGATCTGGTAATAGTCGCCGGGACCGTCCGTCGCATAGTCGAGCAGCGGCTCGACCTCGATCTTTCCACTTGCCCGGTTCCAGTACGGAACGTAGCGCCCGGTCGCGTCATGCCCGGGCGTGTTGGCGAAATCCGCATCGCGACCGTCGAGCGCGTTGGGTTCCCACCCGGTCCAGGCACCCAGCAATTCGGGATTACGCTCCAGAAAGCTGATCTGGATCTCGTCGAATTCTGCGCGGATCGGTGTCCGGGCATTCTTCAGGGCAAGCAACGCGCTACCCAGACCATGCGCCGTCGACAGGCTGCGCTGCAAAATACCGGAAATCTGCGCGGCGCTTTCCTCCGCCGTCTTGATCGCCAGTTGCTCGGCATCGCGCTTCGCCTGATCCGCGGCGAACCAGATCATCACACCCAGAACCGCGCCGGTCACCAGGGTGGCGGTCAACAGAACCGCACCCGTAATTCGCCACTTAAGGCTGAAATTGAACATCGAGTTCCCCAATAAAACGAGATAAGTCCCGGGGGAAGCTATCCGGGAAATAATTAATCAATTATGAGCGGCGACAGTTATATTTTTTTCTCGCCCATTGCATTGTTTTGGAAACAATTTTCCGTCTCGCCCGGACACGCATTGCGCGAGTTCGCCGCCGCATCGATCCAATACAATTTACGTGTATATTCGACTACGGGGTGCGCCCGCCGTTCTTCGCCAATTCCTTCAACGCCGCTTCGTCGTAGCGCGCGTCCAGCTTGCCGGCCATGGCATCGGCCTCGGCCTGAAGATCGTCGGAGACCGTCACCGGATCGGCCTTGCGCCACTCGGCGAGATAGTCGTCGGCACCGCGCGCGCCGCCCTTCATGGCGGCGATGTCGATCGCCTGGGCGAAGCGCGGCGGCAGTTCCACCTTGACCTGGTTGCGCCGGCCGGCGCGCACGATCACCTGGGCCGGGATGTCCCGCCAATAGACCACGATCAGTTCAGCCACGTGTCGCCCCTCGTTCCACTTTGTCGTCCCTCGTTACTGTGTCGCCGCGCGGGCCACGAAACCCGCCAGGTCCCCATAGCCGGTCGATCGCAGCTCGAAGGCCAGCCCCAGCCGCGCGGCGGCGGCCCTGGCCAGCGCCGTCAGTTCCGGGTCGTCGATCTGCGCCAGATAGACCAGGCGCCGGTAATTGCCGAAATAATCGGGCAGAAGCTGCGGGAACCGGTCCAGCCCCATGCCCTTGATAATCAAGGTCTCAAAATGCCGCGCCAGGAAGTCGGTCAGGTAGAAACTGCCCGGTTCGTCGTCGTGCAGCGCGTCGAATACCGGTGCCGTGGCATAGAAGGAATAGCAATGCGGGCCGGCGATCCGCTCGACGCCCTCCTCCTCCAGCACGCGATCCAGCGCCCCGCCGGTGCCGCAATCGGCATAGGCGACGAAGATGCGATCGAAGCGGTCGCGGCTTTCGCGGATCTTGTCGCGCACCGCCTGGGGGATCCGTTCCGGGCGATTGTGCAGATTGGCGGGCAGGCATTCGAGCGTCAGATGCGGCCAGCGATTGACCTCGATCAGCGCCAGGATCTCGCGCGCCAAGGCGCCGCAGCCGATTACCAGCGTGGCGGGCGGCGCGGTATCGGGGGCGTTCCCGCCCGGCTGAACGGACCCGGTCATGGCAGGAAGATCGTTCGCCGCGGCATGGAAATCAATGCCGCGGCCGGGCGATCAGGCGTGCGGACGGTTGTGCCGGCGCGCGATCAGGTCCTTCGCCGTTTCCACCGCCACCGCGGCGTCGCGGCAATAGGCGTCGGCACCCACGGCCTTGGCGAATTCCTCGTTCAGCGGCGCGCCGCCGACCATGACGATATAATCGTCGCGGATGCCCTTTTCGATCATGGCGTCGATCACGACCTTCATATAGGGCATGGTGGTGGTCAGCAGCGCCGACATGCCAAGGATGTCGGGCTTGTGTTCCTCCAGCGCGTTCAGATAGTTCTCGACCGGGTTGTTGATGCCCAGGTTGATGACATCGAAGCCCGCGCCTTCCATCATCATGGCAACCAGATTCTTGCCGATGTCGTGGATGTCGCCCTTGACCGTGCCGATCACCATCTTGCCCATCTTCGGCGCGCCGGTCTCGACCAGCAGCGGCCGCAGCACGTCCATCCCCTTCTTCATGGCGTTGGCCGCCATCAGAACCTCGGGCACGAACAGGATGCCGTCGCGGAAATCGACGCCGACGATACGCATGCCCTCGACCAGCGCCTTGGTCAGCACGTCGTAGGGGGTCCATTTGCGCTCAAGCAGGATATGGACGCTCTCGACGATCTCGTCGGCGAGACCGTCATACAGATCGTCCCACATCTGCTCGACGAGTTCGTCGTCGTTCAGCGACCGGAGGTCGAGATCGTCACCGTCATCCGCCATGCCAAAGCCCTCTGAAAATCCGGCCGGCCGCATCGAATACGGCCCGCCCCATGTTGCGGCAGCATCGTCGCTACCACCTAGCACACTCGCTCTCGCATGCGCGACAAGAACTATTTAGGGTACGACACAAGTTGGAGCGGGAACTCAAGGGGTCCGACGGCGACGGATGGGAATCGTCCGTTTCGGTCGCCCCGCTAGCCGGAGGAGACAGCAATGCTGCGCGTGGCGGTACTCGACGACTACCAGGAAATTTCGCGACATGCGGCCGACTGGTCGGTGCTGGCCGGACGCGCCGAACCGTCGGTGTTTTCCACCCCGTTCCGCGGCGAGGCCGAGGCGGCGGCGGCACTGTCGGACTTCGACGCGGTGGTGGCGATGCGCGAGCGGACGCCGTTTCCGGGCTCGCTGCTGGCGCGCCTGCCAAAGCTGCGTCTGCTGGTCTCCACCGGAATGCGCAATGCCGCCATCGACATGAAGGCGGCCAGGGCGCAAGGCGTAACGGTCTGCGGCACGGAGCTTCTGGCCTATCCGGCGGCGGAACATGCCTGGGGCCTGATCCTGGCCGCCAGCCTGAACATCCCGCGCGACGCCGGGCGCATGAAGGCCGGACAGTGGCAGGTCGGCCCCGGCGAGGCCCTGGGTCGAGGCCTCAAGGGCCGCACCATCGGCATCGTCGGCCTTGGCAAGCTGGGCCAGCAGGTGGCGCGCTTCGCCACCGCCTTCGGCATGCGGGTTCTGGCCTGGAGCCGCAACCTGACCGACGAACAGGCGGCGGCGCATGGCGCGCGTCGCGTCGGCAAGGATGAACTTCTGGCGGTGTCCGACATCGTTACGCTGCATGTCGTGCTGAACGAGGGTACGCGTGGGCTGATCGGTGCCCGCGAGATCGGCCTGATGAAGCGCGACGCGCTGCTGGTCAACACCTCGCGCGGGCCTTGCGTCGATGAGGCGGCGCTGATCGAGGGGCTGCGAACCGGGCGCATCGGCGGCGCGGCGGTCGACGTGTACGACACCGAACCCCTGCCTCCGGAACACGCGTTGCGCCGGATGCCGAATGCGGTGCTGACGCCGCATACCGGCTATGCCACGCAGGACAACATGGCGCTGTGCTATCGCCAGGCGGTAGAAGACATCGCCGCGTATCTCGATGGCACGCCGCTGCGTGTTCTGATCGGGTAAGGCCGCAATCGCGACTTTGCACGAAGGCCATAAGGCGGCCATAATCTGTTAACATTATCGGATTAGGATTGGAGCCCGTACCCGGTATTGAAACCGGAAAGGCCGAAACCTATTTCGAGATAATCTGTCCCCGGCCACGCGACGGGTTTGCGTGGGCGGCGAGACTCGGGAACAAATGGAGAACTTGCGGTGACGCGTATGCTTCGAAATCTGCGCCGGGCCGGATCTGGTGCCACCATCGGCCTGCTGTTGACCCTGCCGCTTGCGGCGACCCTCGTCTGGCTTCCGGGAAGCGCGGCGGCCCGCGGCGCGCCCGATAGCTTCGCCGATCTCGTCGAGCAGCTTCAGCCGGCCGTGGTCAATGTGTCGACGACGCAGATGGTGACCGGCCAGCCCGAGGGCGGAACCGGACCCGGATTCGAATTCCCGCCCGGTTCGCCGTTTCGCGATTTCTTCGACCAGTTCAATCAGCAGCGCGATGACAAGCCGCGGCGGGCGACGTCGCTGGGCTCGGGCTTCGTCATCGACCCGAGCGGCCTGATCGTCACCAACAACCATGTGATCGAGGGCGCCGAGAAGATTTCCGTCACCTTTATCGACGACACGACGCTGGAGGCCGAACTGGTCGGCCGCGACATCAAGACCGATCTGGCGCTGCTGAGGGTCAAGGTCGATCACAAGCTGGCCGCGGTGCCCTGGGGCAATTCCGACAAGATGCGCGTCGGCGACTGGGTGATCGCCATCGGCAACCCGCTGGGCCTGGGCGGCACGGTGACGGCCGGCATCGTTTCCGCCCGCCAGCGCGATATCAATTCCGGCCCCTATGACGACTTCATCCAGACCGATGCGCCGATCAACCGCGGCAATTCGGGCGGCCCGCTGTTCAATGTCGAGGGCCAGGTCATCGGCATCAATACGGCGATTTATTCGCAAAGCGGCGGCAGCATCGGTATCGGCTTCGCCATTCCCTCGAACATGGCCGCGACGGTCATCGATCAGTTGAAGAAATACGGCACCACGCGGCGCGGCTGGCTTGGCGTGCAGATCCAGGGCGTCACCGACGAAATCGCCGAGAGCCTGGGCCTGAAAGAAGTGAAGGGCGCGCTGGTGGCCGGTGTTCTGGAGAACAGCCCGGCCGAGGCGGCCAAGCTGCAGACCGGCGACGTGATCCTTAAATTCGATGGCAAGGAAGTCGGCGAATCCCGCCGCCTGCCGCGCGTCGTCGCCGAGACCGAGGTCGGCCGAACGGTCGACGTGGTCATCTGGCGCAACGGCAAGGAGATTGTCGCCAAGGTGACGCTGGGCGAGTTGGAGAAGTTCGACGAGGCGGCGCTGACCAAGCCGGAACCTGAAAAAGCGAAGCCGGAACAGCGCTCGATCGATGAACTGGGGCTGGGTCTTTCGACCATCACCCCGGCGCTGGCCGAGAAGTACCGCTTTGAATCCGGCAAGGAAGGCGTCGTCATTACCGATGTTAACGCCGATAGCGGTGCCGCCGAAAAGGGCCTGCGCGAGGGCGATATCATCGTTGAAGTGAACCAGGAAAAGGTCGCGACGCCGGATTCCGTGGCGGCCAAGATCAAGGCGGCGGCCGCCGATGGCAGACGTTCGGTGCTGCTGCTGATCGACCGCGAGGGCGATCTGCGGTTCGTCGCCCTGCGCATCGACGCGGGCTGACAAGACGCCCGTTCGGGGGCATAAAGGACGGCGCCGGGCACCATCCCGGCGCCGTTTTCATGTCCGGAGCCCGCAACGATGAGCGAACCCGCATCGAATGCCGCGACGCCATTGAGGCTGGCCAGCCAGGGGCCGATGTTCCTGGTTGGGTTGGGTCATGGGGCGACGCACTGGATCGCCGCCACTTTTTATATCCTGCTGCCGTTCATCACGCGGGACCTGGAGATGACCTATGCCGAGGCCGGGCTTCTGGTCGCGGTGTTCCATGTCGCATCGGTTGCGGCGAATTTCGGCAGCGGCCCGCTGGTCGACATGATCGGCCGCCGTGTCGCCTTCCAGATGTTGTCATTGGGCGTGGGCGCGCTGGCGCTGATCGGCTTCGGCTTCGGTTCGACGGTCGTCTGGCTGGCGATTCTTGTCGGCCTGATCGGCGCCACGAACAATCTCTGGCATCCGGCGGCGATTTCCTATCTCTCGTCGCGCTATCCGAAGAATCGCGGCTATGCCCTGTCGATCCATGCGCTGGGCGCCAATCTGGGCGATGCGGTGGCGCCGCTGGCGGCTGGCGCGCTGCTGGTCTGGATGGCCTGGCCGCAAGCCGCGGTGGTGAACGCGCTTCCGGTCTTTCTGGTGCTGGCGTCGCTGGCGCTGCTGCTGGCCGGCGACCGCCCGACGAACGGGGCCCGGAAGGATGGAATGGCGGCCGCCGACTATGTGGCCGGGCTGCTGCGCGTCCTGCGCGACCGCGCGGTTCTGGGGCTCTGCCTGATGGCCGGACTGCGGACCATGGCGCAGACAGGCTTGCTGGTATTTCTGCCGCTCTATCTGGCCGACGTGCTGAAGGTCGGGCCGGTGGCCATGGGCGTGGCACTGATGGCCATGCAAATTGGCGGGGTCGTCGCCGCGCCCCTGGCCGGCGCGTTGTCCGACCGTGTTGGTCGTCGGCCCATCGTGCTGGCCGGGCTGGTCGTCGGCACGGCGATGATCGCGGTGCTGACGGCGCTGGGCGGCGGGCCGGTCTATGTCGCGGGCATCGCCTTTCTGGGCTTCGCGCTCTATGCGGTGCGGCCGGTAATCCATAGCTGGATGATGGATGCGACGCCACCGTCGCTGGGGGGATCGGCGACCAGCCTGATGTTCGGGACGCAGTCGGCGTTGTCCGCGGTAGCGCCGGTACTGGGCGGCATCGTCGGCGATGTGTGGGGCCTGCCGTCGGTCTTCTATCTGCTGGCCGGTATCATGCTGGCGGCCAATCTGGTCGCCCTGACGCTGCCAAGGGAAACACCCGCGGCGGAATAAGGCCCTATTTCCTGGTGGCGTCGGCGACGCCGTTCCAGTTGGCTGGCGGCGGCGTCAGGCGATAGGCCTCGATACGCTCGTCGATCAGTGTGTAGTATTTGTCCAGGCCGAAGCGCGGCGACAGCATCCGCCGGCAAACCCCGACCAAGTCCTGGGCGAAATCCCAGTCCTGATCGCGATAGGCCGCAAGCATTGCCTCCTGCTCGGCCAGGCCGGCGGCGATTGTCGGATCCTGGCCCGCGCTCGCCTCGTCGAGCAATGTGAAGATGGTGACCGGCACGGTCTTGCCGACGACGCGGATGCGGTCGAGTTCCAGCATGACGAAACCGGAAACGCGATTGCGCGTGGCGCCGCTCATCACGATGTCGACGCCATACTGTTTGCTCAACCCCTCCAGTCGCGAGGCGAGATTGACCTCGTCGCCCAGTGCCGAATAGTCGAACCGCTGCCGCGAACCCATATTGCCGACGCAGGCCAGGCCGGTGTTCAGCCCGATGCCGATCTTCAGCGGCGAGAAGGCGGTGCCCTGCTCGGCCGCCTCAGCCGCCAGTTCCTCGTTCAGCGGACCCATCCGGCGGTTCATTTCCAGCGCGGCCCTGACCGCATGGGTGGCATGATCGGGATCGTCCAGCGGCGCATTCCAGAACGCCATCATGGCGTCGCCCATGTATTTGTCGATGGTGCCGCCATTCGCCAGGGTGACGTCGGTCACCGGCGTCAGGAAGCGGTTGACGAGGCTGGTCAACTGCTGCGCATCGTATTTTTCGGAAATTGTCGTGAAACCGCGCAGATCGCAGAACAGCAGCGTCAATTCGCGCGTCTCGCCGCCCAGATGCAGCTGGTCCGGATTGCGCGCCAGCCGCTCGACCATGACCGGCGACATGTAATGGCTGAAAGCGTTGCGAATCTGCCGGCGTTCGGTCTCGCTGCGCAGATACCCCATCATCGACGAGCCCGAATAGACCATGGTGCCGGTGATCGCGGGGTACACCGGATCCAGCAGCAGCCCATGCCGGGCGAACAGGTACCAGGACAGACCCGCGATGCCGGCGATGGCGCCGGTCGCCAGCACGGCGCTCCAACCGGCCCCGAGGCGCGACGTGGCGAGCGCCAGCACGATGCCGAGCACTGCCAGCAACGAAAGTTCGGCCCCGTCGGCCCAGTCGGGCCGTTCGAGAAACTGCTGCAGCAAGATCTGCTCGGTCAGTTGCACCTGCAATTCGGCGCCCGATGTCGCCGGGCTGAGCGGCGTCGCCCAGGTGTCGTGCAAGCCGGCGGCGCTGGTGCCGACGAAGACGATGGCGCCGCGCAGCAACTCGGGATCGGCCTCGCCCGACAGCACCTTCCAGGCCGGAATACGGCGTTCCGGAACCGGCCCGGTATCGTACAGCCACATGCGGCCGTTGCGATCGGTGGGCACTATCATGCGGCCGACGCGGACATGGGTAATCCCGGTCTGCGCACCGCCCAGAACCTTGGCCCCGCTTGCGTTCGAGGCTCGCACCAGATAACCGCTGGCGCCCTGCGCGATGCGAAGCGATTCCAGCGCCGGGGTCGGGAACATGACCCCCATATAGTCGACCAGCAGCGGCACCCGGCGAACGAGCCCGTCATGTTCCGGCGTCAGATTGAACCCCGCCGCGCCGCGCCCCGCCGCCTCGATCTGCGGCAGGTTCAGCACGGCCCCGGTATAGGTCTTGCCGAGAAAGGCCCGGGGATCGTCGCCGGCGAAGGCAAATCCGGCCTTCGCCACCAGCGCATCGCCGCCGCCACTGCCGTCGGTCAGCATGAACCCCGTCACGACATTCTTGGCGCGGTCGATCGCCTGGGCCAGCAGATCGTCATGGTCCGGCATCGCCGCCAGCTGTTCGCGCAGTGCCGCCATCTTCGGGCCGGCAGGCCAGGAGGCGATGAGCTGGGCCGGCGAGGTCCGGTCGGGCTCGGAAAACACGATGTCGAGGGTGATGGCCGCGGCGCCGGCGGCATTCAGCTTTTCCACCAGCGCCGCCACCTGGGTGCGCGGCCAGGGCCACTGGCCCACCCGGCTCAGGCTCTCGTCGTCCAGATCTATGAAACGCACCGGCACCGGCTGGTATTTGCGCGGAAGGACCTGCTGGTAGGTATCGAAACTCTTCAGCCTGAGGTCGGACAGAAATTGCGGATCGGCGAATCGCAACTCCAGGGCCACGACGAGAACCAGACCCGCGAATACTATCTGCATCCAGCGACTGCGCATACGACGCCCCTCCCCGAGGCATTTTCTTCGAACGCTCGCCGCTTGCGCGATGTCGCGCATATGACGAATTCACCGGTTTCCCGATGGGCTGCCACCCCTGGCTGCTGCCCGCTGCGCTTACGGTTGTTCACATTCCGGTTTATTTTAATTCAATTTTAAGGTTTAATCAAAGGGTCTGGTGGGAGACGTATAGCGGGAGCGAGGCGTTTACGCTTCGACGAACAATGCACAAATGTGGCTCTTTGCGGACCCCGGCCGGGGCGGCATGGATTCATCGGCTTGCGGGACCTGTGTTCGCGGCCGCTGTTCTGTTGTCGGGCGGCGCGGGGCTGGCCGCGGAAACGCCGGGGATCGGCGTCACCGCGATCGTGGTCAAGCAGGTCGAGGGCGTGTTGTCGGCGGAACGGCGGCAGTTGGCGCTGGCCGATGACGTCTATCGGAACGAGGTGGTGGCGACCGGGCAGGAAAGCGCTTCGGAAATCCATCTGGCGGACGATACGCGCGTAACCGTGGGTCCGAACTCCCAGCTTGTGCTCGACGAGTTCGTGTATGACGGCACCACCGGACAAGGCAATCTGGCTCTGCATGCCACGCAAGGCGTCTTCCGCTTCTTTTCCGGCCAGATGCCCCACGAATCCTACAAGATCGGCGCGCCGGCCGTCAGTATCGGCGTCCGCGGCACTGTCCTGGTGGTGGTGATCCGCGAGGATGGCGCGGTCGCGGTAATCCTGGAATCCGATGACGGCATCGACGTCACCGATGCGCATGACCGGTCGCTTCTGATCGACCGGCCCGGCCTGGCCACGGTGACGTTGCCGGACGGCAGCCTGAGCCCGCCCGGCCCGCCGCCCGCATGGGCGCTGGAGAGAGTGCGCGCGATGGACCGTGTCATCGCCAGCGCCAGCGCGCCGTTCGTCCCCATGCCGTTGCAGCGGGCCGAGACCGGCGACCGGGACGTGGCTGAAGCGCCGCCACACTCCCCGCCGCCCGACGTGACTCCGCCGCCGGATCCGGAGGACGACCCGCCGCCGCCCGACGTAACGCCACCGTCCGAGCCCGATGACGACGTGACTCCGCCCCCGGCGGACGATCCGGCGCCGCCGACCGGGTCGGAGGATGACGACAAGGAACGCGGCATCCCGCGCGCCGAGGACAATCAGGACCCGGCCGACATGCCGGACGGGCTGGAACAGGCGGAGGAGAATGCGGATCCGCATGCCACGGACCCGGGCCCGGTGCCCGGCGGCAATGGCAAGAGCGATGACGGCGACGATGAAGCTGCCGGCGATTCCGGCGGTCCCGGGAACAGCGGCGACGCCATCCCGGAAGGTGTCCCGGCCTTCGGCAAGGGGAAAGGCAAGGGCAAGGGCGACTGAGGTCGCGGTCCGCCGGCCGGACTTGGTCGGTCAGTCCGCGCCGACGAATTCCTCGGCGCGATACCCTTGGGCGAATAGCAGCGCCGTCAGGTCTCCGTGTTCGACCCGCATCGCGGCGGCGGCCGCCAGGATCGGCTTGCCGTAATAGGCGACGCCCAGACCAGCCGCCAGAATCATCGACAGATCGTTAGCGCCGTCGCCGACCGCCATCGCGTCGCGCGCCGCCAACCCCTGTTCGTCGAGCATGCGCAGCAGCGACGCCTGTTTGGCGTGCCGGTCGAGCACCGGCTTCATGACGCGGCCGGTCAATCGCTGGTCGACAATCTCCAACCGGTTCGCCTGGTGACTGTCGAAACCGACAAGCGCCGCGACGTTGGCGCTATAGACGGTGAACCCGCCGGACACCAGCGCGCACCAGGCGCCATGCGCACGCATGGTGGCGACCAGCGTGACCGCACCCGGATTGAGCCGGATATTGCCGCACAGCCGCGTGACCGTGGCCTCGTCGAGCCCGGCCAGCATGGCGACGCGCTCGTTGAGCGATTCGGTGAAATCCAGTTCGCCCCGCATGGACCGCGCAGTGATCGCGGCGATGCGCTCGCCCTGCCCGAAAGCGGCCGCCATCTCGTCGATCATCTCGTTGTCGATGATCGTCGATTCCATGTCGGCGACCAGCAGGCGCTTGCGCCGCCCCTCGGCCGGTTGCGCCACCACATCCACCGGATAGCCGTCGAGTGCCGCGCGCGCCGCCGCGTCCGCCGCGCGCGGATCGAGCCCGGCAAAGGGAATATCGCAGGCGCGCCCCTCGGCCAGCCAGACCTCGCGACCGGTCCGGGCACCCGCATCCAGCAAGGCCTCGCAGGCGACCGCGACCATGCTATTGTCGACGCGCGCATCGCCGGTTCCGGCGATCAGGGTAAGCATGTTTTCCATCGGCGGCATAGTGGTGACGCGGCGGCCGGGTTTCAATCGTAATCGATGCGGGAATCGACGTGCCTTCGACAAAACGCCCCCACCCCGTCCTGATCGTCGCCGGGCCGACGGCCAGCGGCAAGTCCGGGCTTGCCCTGGCGGTGGCCGAGGAATTTGACGGCGTCATCATCAATGCCGACAGCATGCAGATCTATCGCGAGCTGCGCGTGCTGACGGCGCGGCCCTCGGCCGAGGACGAGGCGCGGGCGCCGCACCGCCTGTATGGCGTGCTGTCGGCGCGCGAGGTTGGCTCGGCGGCGCTCTGGCGGACGATGGCGCTGGCGGAGATCGCGGCGGCCCATGCCGCGGGCAAGCTGGCGATCGTCTGCGGCGGCACCGGGCTTTACCTGAAGGCGCTGACGCAAGGCCTTTCACCGATGCCGGAGCCGCCGGCGGATCTGCGCGAAGCCTGGCGCGCACGGCTGGCGGCGGAGGGCGCGGCCGCCCTGCACCGCGAACTGGCCTTGCTCGACCCGGAGATGGCGGCGCGGCTCAAGCCGGGGGATTCGCAGCGAATCCTTCGGGCGCTGGAGGTCTTCGAGGCAACCGGCAGATCACTGGCCGAATGGCAGAGAATTCCGGCCGGCGGCCCGCCGGCCGGTTTGCGCTTCGCAACCATCCTTCTGGCGCCGCCGCGCGATATTCTGTACGCCGCCTGCGACCGGCGCCTGGCGGCCATGCTGGAATCCGGCGCACTGGACGAGGTGCGGCAATTGACCGCGCTGGGTTTGGACCCTGCCCTGCCGGCCATGAAGGCGGTGGGCATCGCGGAATTCGCCGCGCATCTGGCGGGAAACCGCGATCTGGCGACCGCGCTGGCAGCCGCGCGGCAAGCCACGAGGCACTATGCCAAACGGCAGACGACCTGGTTCCGCCATCAGTTAATTGCTGATTTTACGATTTCGGCGCAATTTTCAGAAACATTGAACGATGAAATCTTTGCGTTTATTCGTCAAAAACTGTTGACCCTCCCGGAGTGACCGCCTATTGTCCGGCGGCCCGCGAACCCGGCACGGATCGCGGACGGGAATAATCACGGTTTACCTGCGGAACCGGCGGCTTTGCACTGCTCCGCCCGAATTGGCGAAGCGGCATGGGGAGGCCATTGTGGCCGTCGCCGGCAATGAACGGAGAAGATATATGGCACGAGAGCCGATGAACGGAGCCCAAGTCGTCATCAAAGCCCTGATCGATCAGGGTGTCGATGTCGTATTCGGCTATCCGGGCGGCGCCGTGCTGCCGATCTATGACGCGCTGTTCAAGCAGAACCAGCTTCGCCATATCCTGGTCCGGCAGGAAGGCGGCGCGGTGCATGCGGCCGAGGGCTATGCCCGCTCCACCGGCAAGGTCGGCGTGGTGCTGGTGACCAGCGGCCCGGGCGCGACCAACGCGGTGACCGGTTTGACCGACGCGCTGATGGACAGCATCCCGATCGTCTGCCTGACCGGCCAGGTGCCGACGCATCTGATCGGCAACGATGCCTTCCAGGAATGCGACACGACCGGCATCACCCGGCCCTGCACCAAGCACAATTATCTGGTGAAGGACAAGAACCGGCTGGCACAGACCCTGCACGAGGCATTCTATATCGCGCGTAGCGGCCGGCCCGGCCCGGTGGTGGTGGACCTGCCGAAGGACATCCAGTTCGCCGAGTGCCCCTATGTCGGGCCGTCCAATGTCGTGCACAAGACCTATCGCCCGCAGATAAAGGGCGACCGCAAGGCGATCGAGCAAGCGGTGGAGATGATCGCCAAGGCGAAGCGGCCGGTGATCTATGGCGGCGGCGGCATCATCAATTCCGGCCCGGCGGCGGCCAAGCTGTTCAGCGAATTCGTGCGCATGACCGGTGCGCCGACGACGCTGACCCTGATGGGGCTGGGGGCGCTGCCGGCGACCGACGAGCGCTATCTGGGCATGCTCGGCATGCACGGTACCTACGAAGCCAACATGGCGATGCACGATTGCGACCTGATGCTGTGCGTCGGGGCGCGCTTCGACGACCGGGTGACCGGGCGGCTGGATGCCTTCTCGCCCGGATCGAAGAAGATCCATATCGATATTGACCGCACCTCGATCAACAAGAATGTGGCGGTCGACCTGGGCATCGTCGGCGACGTCGCCCACGTGCTGGAGGACATGATCAAGGTCTGGAAGGCCGGGCAGAAGCAGGTCGACAAGAAGGCGGTGGCCGCCTGGTGGAAAAAGGTCGACGAGTGGCGCGCCCGCGATTGCCTGAAGTTCAAGACCGACAAGAAGATCATCAAGCCGCAATACGCGATCCAGCGCCTCTATGAACTGACCCGCGACCGCGAGACCTATATCACCACCGAGGTCGGCCAGCACCAGATGTGGGCCGCCCAGCACTACCGCTTCGAGAAGCCAAACCGCTGGATGACCTCGGGCGGGCTGGGCACCATGGGGTATGGCCTGCCGGCCGCCGTCGGCGTGCAGATCGCGCATCCCGATGCACTGGTGGTCGATATCGCCGGCGAAGCCTCGATCATGATGAATATCCAGGAGATCGCGACGGCGGTACAGTACCGGCTTCCGGTGAAGATTTTCATCATCAACAACGAGTACATGGGAATGGTGCGCCAGTGGCAGGAGTTGCTGCATGGCGGTCGCTATTCCGAGAGCTATTCGGCGGCCTTGCCGGATTTCGTGAAACTGGCCGAGGCATTTGGCGCGGTCGGCCTGCGCGCGACCAAGCCGTCGGAGGTGGACGACGTCATCGGCGAGATGATCGCGGTCAACCGGCCGGTCATCGTCGACATCGCCGTCGACCAGAAGGAAAACTGCTTCCCGATGATCCCGTCGGGCGCGGCCCACAACGAAATGCTGTTCGGCCCCGACGACGAAGCCGGCAAGCCGGTTTCGGAAGAAGGCATGGTCCTCGTTTGAGGGCGGAGGAATACGGAGTCATGAACAACAACGCTCAAATCGAACGGCACACCGTCGCCGTCCTGGTGGACAACGAACCCGGCGTGCTGGCCCGCGTGATCGGCCTGTTTTCCGGCCGCGGCTATAATATCGAAAGCCTGACCGTCTCCGCCGTGTCGGAGGACGAGTCCATGTCGCGCATCACCATCGTCACCAGCGGCACGCCGATGATCATCGAGCAGATCAAGGCGCAGCTCGACCGCCTGGTACCGGTGCACGAAGTGCATGACCTGACCGCCGAGGGCGCCCATATCGAGCGCGAGATCGCCTTGGTCAAGGTGGTCGCCGGCGGCGCCGAGCGGCGCGAATCGCTGCGCATTGCCGACATCTTCAAGGCCGCGGTGGCCGATACCACCCGGGAATCCTTCGTCTTCTCGCTGACCGGAAAACCGGAGAAACTCGATGCCTTCGTCGAACTGATGCGCGGACTCGGCAAGACCGAAGTCGCGCGCAGCGGCGTCGTCGGCATTGCCCGCGGCGCCAAGGCGCTGTAAGAAACCCCGACTTCAAGCGGGAACCAAGGGACACCCAACACAAAAGGATGAGTGAGAGCGATGCGCGTTTATTATGATCGGGACGCCGACGTAAATCTGATCAAGGCCAAGAAGGTCGCGATCATCGGTTACGGCAGCCAGGGCCATGCCCACGCCAACAACCTGCGCGATTCCGGCGCCAAGGAGGTCATTGTCGGCCTGCGCGACGGTTCGGCCAGCGCCAAGAAGGCGAAGGACGCCGGCTTCAAGGTCATGAACGCGGCGGACGCCGCGAAATGGGCCGACGTGGTCATGGTGCTTACGCCGGACGAGCTGCAGCGCGACCTCTATGCCAATCATCTGGCTCCGAACATGAAGAAGGGCGCGGCCATTGCCTTCGCGCACGGCCTCAACGTTCATTTCAATCTGATCGAGCCGCGCGCGGATCTCGACGTTTTCATGGTGGCGCCGAAGGGCCCGGGCCACACGGTGCGCTCGGAATACCAGCGCGGCGGCGGCGTGCCCTGCCTGATCGCAGTGCATCAGAACGCGTCGGGCAACGCCCAGGAAATCGGCCTGTCCTATGCCTCGGCGATCGGCGGCGGCCGTTCCGGCATCATCGAGACGACCTTCCGCGAGGAATGCGAGACCGATCTGTTCGGCGAGCAGGTCGTGCTGTGCGGCGGCCTGACATCGCTGATCCAGGCGGGGTTCGAGACCCTGGTCGAGGCCGGCTACGCGCCCGAGATGGCCTATTTCGAGTGCCTGCACGAGGTCAAGCTGATCGTCGACCTGATCTATGAGGGCGGCATCGCCAACATGCGCTACTCCATCTCCAACACCGCCGAATATGGCGACTACACCCGCGGACCGCGCATCATCACCGACGAGACCAAGAAGGAGATGAAGCGCATCCTCGAGGAAATCCAGAGCGGCCGTTTCGCCCGCGACTGGATGCTGGAGAACGAGGTTGGCCAGACCAGCTTCAAGGCCACGCGCCGCCGCCAGGCGGAGCACTCGATCGAGGAAGTCGGCACGCGCCTGCGCGCGATGATGCCCTGGATCACCAAGAACCGGCTGGTCGACAAGGACAAGAACTGATACGTGCACCTGCACGGTGAGTTGGGACGGGGCGCGGCATATGGGTTGCGCCCCGTTTTCGTTTCGGCCATGCGACCCCCGCCGCGTATCGCGCACAGCGCGAACGCCGAATCCGCGCGTCGCGTTAACCGAAAATCGTTGCGGGGCCCTGTGGAAAAGTCGTAAAGATTGACCCGATGTTACGGCGGCGTCGCGACCGATTCGGTGGTTTGCGGGAAAATTCAAAATATTCCCGCTTGCCGGTGAATGGCTTAGGATTTATTTAATCAAATTGGTCGTATCACTTCGCCACGGCGAAACACCAAACGAGAGAGCAATACGCGGACATGCACGGAATTGTGAATACCATAGCCCCGATGGGGATGGGTATTGCCGCCGGCACCGCGCGCTCAATCGGCCGTGAGATTCGCCCGGGGCAGGGGTGCCCCGTGGGTCTGGATCTGCTTGGCGGTGGGCTGCTTCCGCGACTTACCCGCCCCTGAGCGTGGCTGCCGTCATGAATCGTGACGGCATGCGTTCAGGGGAATATTCGCGGAAACCCCAGTTCACGTGACCCAGGCAGAGGATTCTTGACGATGACGACGACCACGGACCGTATACAACCAGATCAGACCGGAGACGTATCCAACCGCGTCCGGATATTCGACACCACGCTGCGCGATGGCGAGCAGTCGCCCGGCTGCTCGATGAATCTGGATGAAAAACTGCGCGTTGCCGACGCTCTCGAGGAAATGGGCGTCGACATCATCGAGGCCGGCTTCCCGATCGCCTCGAACGGCGATTTCGATGCGGTCAGCGCGATTGCCAAACGGATAACCAAGTCCACCGTGGCCGGACTGGCCCGCGCCAACCGCAAGGACATCGATCGTGCCTGGGAGGCGCTGCGTCACGCCGCGCGCCCGCGTATCCACACCTTCATCTCGACCAGCCCGCTGCACATGAAGTTCAAGCTGCAGATGGAACCGGATGCCGTGCATGAGCGGCTGATCGATGCGATCGCTTATGCCCGCAACCTGTGCGACGACGTCGAGTGGAGTCCCGAGGACGGCACCCGCACCGAGCACGATTTCCTGTGTCGCTGCGTCGAGTCGGCGATCAAGGCCGGAGCCACGACGATCAATGTCCCCGACACCGTCGGCTACACCGTGCCGGAAGAATTCGCGGCGCTGATTTCCATGCTGATGAACCGCGTGCCGAACATCGACAAGGCGGTGATCTCGGTGCATTGCCACAACGATCTGGGTCTGGCGGTTGCCAACTCCCTGGCTGCCGTCCGCGTCGGCGCGCGGCAGGTGGAATGCACCGTCAACGGTATCGGCGAACGCGCCGGGAACGCCGCCATGGAGGAAATCGTCATGGCGCTGAAGGTGCGCCAGGACGTGCTGCCCTTCCATACCGGCATCGCCAGCGAATACATCACCCAGACGAGCCATCTGGTTTCCACCATCACAGGTTTCCAGGTGCAGCCGAACAAGGCGATCGTCGGCGCCAATGCCTTCGCCCATGAATCCGGTATCCACCAGGATGGCATGCTGAAGCACGCCGGTACCTACGAGATCATGACGCCGGAATCGGTGGGGCTGCACAAGTCGACCCTGGTCATGGGCAAGCATTCCGGCCGCCATGCCTTCCGTTCGAAACTGAAGGAAATGGGCTACGAACTGGGCGAAAACGAGTTGGAAGACGCCTTCCACCGGTTCAAGGACCTGGCGGACAAGAAGAAGGACGTCTACGACGAGGATATCGTTGCCCTGGTCGACGACCAGATGCTGCATGCCAACGATCGCGTCCGTTTCGTCTCGCTGCAGGTGATCGCCGGGTCGAAGGGGCCGCAATCGGCCGAACTGGAACTCGCCGTCGACGGCGAAACCAAGACCACCAGGGCGACGGGTTCGGGCCCGGTCGACGCCACTTTCAATGCCATCAAATTGCTGTTTCCGCATAGCGCTCGCCTGCAACTCTATCAGGTGCATGCGGTGACCGAGGGCACCGATGCGCAGGCTCAGGTCACGGTGCGGCTGGAGGAAGACGGCAAGACCGTGAACGGCCAGGGCGCCGACACGGACACGCTGGTCGCCTCCGCGCGCGCGTATATCCACGCGCTGAACAAACTATTGGTAAAACGTGAAAAATCGGCGCTGTCGGCGATGTCCGCCTGAAGCGTCCTCGTATGTGTTGGGAAAAAAGGAATAGACGATGATCAAGCTTGCTCTGGAACTCATCGGGGGGCACTGGTAAGCCATGCTGTCGCGCCTTATGGGTTTCCTTTCCGCCGACATGGCGATCGACCTGGGTACCGCGAATACCCTGGTTTACGTCAAGGTCCGCGGTATCGTCCTGAACGAACCCTCGGTCGTCGCCATCGCCCACATCAAGGGCCGCAAGCAGGTGCTTGCTGTCGGCGACGAGGCAAAGATGATGCTGGGCCGCACGCCGGGCAACATTCAGGCCATCCGGCCGCTGCGCGACGGCGTTATCGCCGATTTCGAGGTCGCGGAGGAAATGATCAAGCATTTCATCCGCAAGGTGCACGGTCGGCGCAGCTTCGCCAGCCCGCAGATCATCATCTGCGTGCCCTCGGGCTCGACCGCGGTCGAGCGTCGGGCGATTCAGGAATCAGCGGAATCCGCCGGTGCCCGCCGGGTGTACCTGATCGAGGAGCCGATGGCGGCGGCGATCGGGGCCGGCCTTCCGGTGACCGAACCCACCGGCTCGATGGTCGTCGATATCGGCGGTGGCACCACCGAGGTGGCGGTGCTGTCGCTGGGCGGCATCGTCTATGCCCGTTCGGTGCGGGTCGGCGGCGACAAGATGGATGAGGCGATCATCGCCTATATCCGCCGCAACTTTAACCTGCTGGTGGGTGAGAGCAGCGCCGAGCGGATCAAGAAGGAGATCGGCACGGCCTGCGCGCCCGAGGATGGCGACGGGCGGGTGATGGAGATCAAGGGTCGCGACCTGATGAACGGCGTGCCGAAGGAACTGGTGATCAGCCAGCGCCAGATCGCCGAAGCTCTGGCCGAGCCGGTGAGCGCAATCATCGAGGGCGTCAAGACGGCGCTGGAACATACCGCGCCCGAACTGGCTGCCGACATCGTCGACAAGGGCCTGGTGCTGACGGGCGGCGGCGCGCTGCTCGGCAATCTGGATTTCGTGCTGCGGCACGCCACTGGACTGCCGACCTCGATCGCCGACGATCCGCTGTCCTGCGTGGTGCTGGGAACCGGGCGCTGCCTTGAGGAAATGAAAACGCTTAAGGGGGTTTTAATCAATTAACGGTTAAACAGACGGGCAGTCAGGGGGCAACACGCGGTGGCGCGAAGGTAGACGGAGATGATGCGATCACGGCCAGGAAGAATGATGCGGGCGTCCATGCCGTTCCGGTATGGCGCGCAACGCTCGACCTTTACCTTGCTGTTGCTGCTCTCGACCGCGATCATGCTGATCGGCAAGGCGGACCCGACCCTCTATGAGCGGACCCGCATGGCGGTTACCGATTTGACGGTGCCCGTGCTTGGCTTCATGTCGCAGCCTGTCGTCGCAGCATCCCAACTGATGGGCGACATCCGCAACGCCGCCACGGTCTATCAGGACAACGTCGCCCTGCGCGAGGAGAACGAGCGGCTTCACCGCTGGCGTGCCGTCGCGCAAGGCCTGGAAAGCGAGAATGCCCGCCTGCGACAAATGCTGAATTTCGCACCTGAAGCGCCCGCCACCTATATCAGCGGCCGGGTGATCGGCGATTCCGGCGGTGCCTTCCTGCGCAGCGTATTGCTGAACATCGGTGCCCGCGAAGGCGTGCGCAAGGGCGCAGCCGCCGTCGATGACCGGGGTCTGATCGGCCGTATCGCGGAGGTCGGCGAATGGTCGTCGCGGGTGCTGCTTGTCACCGATCTGAACAGCCGCATTCCGGTATTCGTGGGCGAAAACCGCCAGCGGGCAATCATGGCGGGCGACAATACCGATATGCCCTATCTGGCGCATCTTCCAGCGGAAATCAGCATCGTCGCGGGCGATCTGGTGATCACCTCCGGACATGGCGGCGCCTTCCCGGCCGGACTTCCAGTGGGTATCGTGGTGCGTGGCGACGGCGAATTGCGGGTTCAGCCGTTCCTGTCGGCCGGGCGCCTCGAATTTGTTCGCCTGATGGATTTCGGCCTGACCGGCGTAATCCAGGATCAGACTCTCGGCGTGGCGGAAAGCCGCACAGGCCGCTGAATGAGGGATTCGTCGTGGCATAGCGTCGACGGTGCCGCCCGAAATCTGACCCCGTCCCTGCTGACGCTGCTGCTGGTTCTGTTCGGCCAGTTGCCGTTCGCGCTGCCGGGCCAGATGGCGGTTACGCCCTATTTCGTGCTGATGGCCGTCTATTACTGGGGTCTGCACCGGTCCGATCTGTTGCCGGCCACCGTGGTCTTCCTGATCGGCCTGCTGCAGGATGCGCTGGAGGGCGAGCCGTTTGGCGTAAATGCCTTCGTTCTGGTTGCGGTGTACTGGTTCGTGGCATCGCAGCAGCGATTATTCCGCGGCAAGCATTTCGTAGTCGTCTGGTGGGGATTTGCGATCGCGGCCCTGCTGGCGGCGCTGGCTCGCTGGATTCTGGTGTCGATCCTGCTGGGCATGGCGCTTGCCCCCTGGGGCCTGGCACTTGAATTCCTGGTGACCGTTGCGTTGTATCCGGTACTGACCGTGGCCTTCACCCTTGCGCACAAGACCCTGCCCCGCAGCGATCTTGGCGAGTTTCTGGACTAAGACCGGCAATGGCCAAGGAAAGCAACCGCGCGGAAATCTTCAGCCGGCGCTCGGCCTTGATCGTCGGCGGAAAGTTTCTGCTGCTCGCCGGTCTCGGTGGACGGCTCTATTCCCTGCAGGTGCTGGAGGCCGACCGCTATCGGGGCATGGCCGAGGACAACCGCATCAATCTGCGGCTGCTTGAGCCGACACGCGGCTATATCGTCGACCGTTACGGCGTACCGCTGGCCATCAATGTGCAGAGCTACGGCGTCGAAATCGTGCCCGAACAGACGAAGGATCTGGTGGCGACGCTGGACCTGCTCGGCCGGGTCATCGAAATTTCGCCGGAAGACCGTGTACGCATCCTGGCCCAGGCGAAGAAGAAGCGGCGCCGCGCCTTCCTGCCGCTGGCCGTCCGGGACAATCTGGACTGGGAGGAAGTCAGCCGGATCGAGGTGAATTCGCCCGACCTTCCGGGTGTCGGCATCCGCGTCGGGCAGGCTCGATACTATCCGCTGGGCGGTATCATGGCGCATGCGGTGGGCTATGTTGGCGCGGTGACCGAGGCCGACCTGCAGGACGATCCCGACCCCCTGCTGGAACTGCCGTCGGTCCGCATCGGCAAGAACGGTCTGGAACGGCAATACGATCTGGCGCTGCGCGGCAAGACCGGGACCGCCGAGGTGGAAGTCAACGCGATGGGCCGGGTGATCCAGGAATTCGACGATCCCAGCCGGAAGCCGGTCCAGGGCCATGACGTGGTGCTGACCATCGACGCCGAATTGCAGAAATTCATTGCCGCGCGTCTGGCTGCCGAGCGGGCGGCCGCCGTCGCGGTCATGGAAATCGCCACCGGCGATGTGCTGGCGCTGGTCTCCACGCCGGGTTTCGACCCCAATCTCTTTACCAACGGCATCAGCCCGGCGGACTGGCAGTCGCTGATCGGCAACGCCTATGCGCCCCTGACCAACAAGACCGTGGCCGGCCAATACGCGCCCGGGTCGACCTTCAAGGTCGCGGTCATGATGGCGGCGCTGGAGGCCGGAATCGGCCCGAGCTTTACCACCCACTGTTCCGGCTATCTCGAATTCGGCGACCGCCGATTCCACTGCTGGAAGAAATATGGCCACGGCACCCTCGACATGTTGGGCGGGGTCCGCGAATCCTGTGACGTCTACTTTTACGAATTGGCGCAGAAGGTCGGCATGGAGCGCATCGCCGCCATGGCGACACGGCTTGGCCTGGGCGCGGCAACCGGCATCGATATCCCCGGCGAGCGTCCCGGCGTGATCCCCA
>JAHELM010000001.1:26059-28368 GCA_024644185.1 Rhodospirillales bacterium
GGACTGGAAGATGGCAGTACTCGGTCAGCGCTGGGCGGCGGGCGAAACGCTGGTTGCCGGCATCGGCCAGGGTTATGTGCTGGCGACGCCGCTGCAACTGGCGCTGATGACCGCGCGCATTGCCAGCGGCAAGGCCGTGGTGCCGCGCCTGACGCGCGACGCCTTCCACGACGATGCGGTATCGGCCCGGCCGGCCGACGAGTTCGCCTCGCTCGGCATCAAGGATCAGTGGCTGAAACTGGTGCAAAAGGCGATGGACCAGGTCATCAACCACGAGGCCGGGACAGCCAGGGGGTCGCGCCTGGTCAATTCCGCCTGGACGATGGCCGGCAAGACCGGAACCGCCCAGGTACGCCGGATCAGCCAGGCCGAGCGCGATACCGGTGTGATCAAGAACGACGATCTCGAATGGTTGCGCCGCGACCACGCGCTGTTCATCTCTTTCGCGCCGGTGAAGGAGCCGCGCTATTCCTGCGCCGTGGTGATCGAACATGGCGGCAGCGGCTCGGGCGCGGCCGCGCCGGTGGCCCGCGACATCATGCAGGAACTGGAACGCCGCGAGATCCAGATGGCCGGCGGCGAAGGGCCGGCGGAAAGGGGCAATGCCTGATGGCAAGCCTGTTCCAGCGCCCCGGAGAGATGACCGTCGCCGAACGTTTCGGCCAGATCAGCTGGTCGATGATCTTCCTCATCACCCTGCTGGCCGGGGTCGGGTTCGTCATGCTGTATTCGGCCGCCGGCGTCAGCACGGGGTCGGGCGGCGAGGTGGTCGGCAGCATGGATCCGTGGACCAACCGCCAGATGGTGCGCTTCGTCATCGGCATGGCGGCACTGATTGCGGTCGCGGTCACCGATCTCAGGATCTGGCTGCAATACGCCTATGTCGTCTATGGCGTCGCCCTGACGCTGCTGCTGGGGGTCGAGATCGCCGGACATATCGGCATGGGCGCGCAGCGCTGGATCGACCTCAAGATATTCCTGCTGCAACCCTCGGAAGTCATGAAGGTCGGCCTGGTTCTGGCGCTGGCGCGGTATTTCCACGGCGCCAGCTACGAGAATATCGGCCGCATCGTCTATCTGATCGTTCCTGTCGGGCTGATTCTGGCGCCGGTCGCGCTGGTGTTGCGCCAGCCCGATCTCGGCACCGCCGGCATGATGACGATCGGCGGCGTGGCGATGTTCTTCATCGCCGGCGTGCGCATGTGGAAATTCATCCTCGCCCTGATTGGCGGGCTGGCAGCCATCCCGCTGGCCTGGGAGTTCCTGCTGCACGATTACCAGCGAAGACGCGTCCTGACCTTCATCGACCCGGACAGCGACCCGATGGGGTCGGGCTACCATATCCTGCAATCGAAGATCGCGCTTGGCTCGGGCGGGGTGTTCGGCCGCGGTTTCATGGCGGGCACGCAAAGCCATCTGGACTTCCTGCCGGAAAAACAGACCGACTTCATCTTCACCATGCTGGCCGAGGAATTCGGCCTGTTCGGTGGGCTGGCGCTGATCGCGCTCTACAGCCTCATCCTGGCCTATTGCATCGCCATCGCGCTGCGCAGCCGCAACCATTTCGGGCGGCTGCTGGCGATGGGCCTGGCGGTCACGATCTTCCTCTACGTCTTCATCAACATCGCCATGGTGATCGGCGTCGTGCCCGTGGTCGGCGTGCCGCTGCCGCTGGTTTCCTATGGCGGGACGGCGATGCTTACGGTCATGGTGGCCTTCGGCCTGGTGATGAACGTCTATGTCCACCGCGACCTGCGGCTGTCACGCGGCGGGCTGGACGAGGACGACTGACGCCGTCTGCCCCGACCCGGACAGTAGCAGACACGTGAGCCGCGTGTAATTCCGCGGGTCTCGCCATATCGTTCGCATGCAATTGGTTTGCGGTTTTCGCGTCCGTCGCCGTTTTGTTTATGCCTGCTGACAGCGCAACGGGCTTCAAGCTGTAAATCCCGATGATCCGCCGCAGCGGGAAGCCGGGCGGGGCGAACCGGAAACAGCCCTCCTGCCCGGCGGAAGAGAGTTGGGGTGAGCGCAAGGCCGGCGGCTCGATCCCGGCGTCCCGAGACACCCCCTCCCCGGTCCTCCCCCATCGAGGGGGAGGACTTGCCGCTCGCCCGGTTATTGCGCCGGGGGTTTTACCGCCTTCGAGGTTTCATTGAGCAACCGCTCGGCCTCCAGCGCGCCGGCCGGAAGTTCGTGGGCGATGCCCTTGTGGCAGTCGATACAGGTGGCGCCGCTGTCGATGGCGGCCAGATGCTGGTCGCGGGCGCGCGGTTCCTGCCGAGAGACGTCCATGGCCTGGAAGGCAT
>JAHELM010000117.1 GCA_024644185.1 Rhodospirillales bacterium
GCTGGTGGCATTTGGGTTTCCCGACTATTTTGCGGTCGTCGGCTATGCAATGTGGCTTTACCACGCCTATGACGGCGACCGTCTCAGCATCGGTATTGCCGCGACGGTCTATGGCATCGGGGCAGTTCTGCCGGCCGTGGTCGCCTGGAAACTCCTGCCCGCCGGCAGGGAGCGCGCCCCGGTGTTTCTGATGGCCGGCGCCGTGCTCGTCGCGGGGATTGCGGTCATCCTGCAAAACAAGGGATGGAGTTATCATTTTCTGCCGATGCGTATTTTCGGAGGGATCGCGGCAGTTCTCGGGGTCTTCGCCGTGCGGCGGGTCGCCCTGGAAAGGGGACCGAGCAGATCCATCGCGATGCTGTCCAGCCTGGCATTGGGAATTCTGGCTGTCGCCCTCGTTGCGCCGGGGATCCAGGGGATGACTGAAGGGCGGGCCGACGGGGATGATGCGTCGGGAGTTGGGCTGGTGTTCGAGGGGCGCGGGATCGCGATGCTTTCGCCCGATGTGCCGTTCGGATTTCCCAGGGTTCCGATGGCGGGCGGCGAGTGGGCGTCGCGGTTTTCCTGTCTCTGGCTTTTGGCCGGCTATGCGGAGATGCGGAACGACCGATCCGTGCCCCCGGCGGAGCTGGACGGATTTGCAGCGGATTTGCGCCGGTTCATGGTAGAGGACTTCGAGCGTTACAGGCCTGAGATCGTGGCCGTGGACGCGGACCCTTACACGAAGCTCGGGTTCGATATACTGGATTTCTATCGGGCCGACCCGGATTTTGCCGCGCTCTGGGATGGCTACCGGTTTCTGGAGAGCAAGAACGGCATCGATATCTACGCCGCGAAGGATCAGGCGATGGAGGCGATACGATGAATGGGGCCAAATCGCGCCGGTCGGGGCGATTTCGCCTCAGTCTTGTTGCACCGATGTATAACGAGGGCGAGGTCTGCGATCTGTTTTTCGAGCGCACGCTGCCGATCCTCGAGGCGATCACGCCCGACTTCGAGATCATTTGCGTCGACGACGGTAGCAGGGATGACACGGTCTTGCGGCTGCATGCGGCGCATCGGCGCGACAAGCGCATCAAGGTCATCGCGTTCAGCCGCAATTTCGGCAAGGAGGTGGCGCTGACGGCGGGGATCGAGCGCGCGACCGGCGATGCGGTGATCCCGATCGATGCCGATCTCCAGGATCCGCCCGAACTTATTGCCGATCTGGTCGAAAAATGGAGGGAAGGATACGATTCGGTGTTGGCCGTTCGCACCGACAGAAGCAGCGATGGCTATCTCAAGCGCACCACCGCCAACCTGTTCTATCGAGTCATCGGGAGGATGTCGGATGTGCCGATCCCCGCCAATGCCGGAGATTTCAGGTTGCTCGACCGGGTTGTCGTTGACGTCCTGCGCGCCATGCCGGAGCGCAACCGTTTCATGAAGGGGCTCTACGCCTGGGCGGGTTTTCGGACCGCGACAGTCGGCTATGTCAGGCCGGTACGGGCCGCCGGGACCACGAAACTTCGGTTCTGGAAGCTCTGGAACCTGGCGTTGGAGGGAATCCTGTCCTTCAGCACCCTGCCGTTGCGCGTATGGAGCTATGTCGGGCTGGCGGTCGCCTTCATGGCTGGCGTGTATGGCGCCGTGATCGTCGTGCGAACCCTGATCTATGGCGTCGACGTTCCGGGCTATGCCTCGCTGCTTGTGGCGATCCTCTTCCTGAGTGGCATCAACATGATCGGGCTTGGTATTCTCGGCGAATATGTCGGGCGCATCTTCCTCGAGGTGAAGCGCCGACCGCTCTATCTGGTTGGCTCTACACTGGGGTTCGACGATCGGCCCGCGCCGGTGAAGGCCACGGACGATGCGCCGTAGCATCGGTCGGACCTGGATGTCAGCGGCGGCGCGCCAGGCAGAAGGCGGTCAGGCCGGCAAGCCGGTTGAACGGCAGCAGCATCGCTCGCTCGATGTCATGCACCGCCACAAGCGCGGCATTGAGAGCCTTCGGAGCCCGTTTAAGCGCGCTCGCCGGCTCGATCTGCCCGGCGGCGAGGCGGCGCGCCTGCGCCAGCCGAATGGATGCGGCGACCGGAAACAGCAGCCCGAAAAAATAGCGCCCCCGGACGACGTCCAGACCGGCGGCGCGAACCACCGCCTCGATCTGGCCGAGGGTATAGCGGCGATGGTGTTCCAGGAAGACGTCGTGGCCGGACCACAGAAAACGAAAAGCCGGTACGGAAATCAACACATGGCCGCCGGGCGGAAGCGTGCTTGTGTAGGTCCGCAACAGCCCCACATCGTCTTCGACGTGCTCGAGGACATCCATCATCAGGATCAGATCCTGGGCAGGGTTCTCGATTCCACGCACGAACAACAGCGTGCCGGCACCGTGCTGTTCGGTCCGTTCCGTGTCGTAGGCGGGGTCGACGCAGACCGAACGGGTGCACAGCCCGGCGTCGATGAGTTGGCGGGAGAACACGCCCGAGCCGGCGCCGACATCGAGCATCTCGCGGCACGGAACGCCGTCGAGAAGGGCCCGCATCGCACGGCCCTTGGCGACGTAGTACCAGTGCGTGGCGATATCCTCGCCCAGGATATCCTGTTCCTTGACATCCATCTTGCGGGTTCCGGAAAAAGCTTGGCGGGAAGCGGCCGGAGTTTCCCACAGCGCGCGTCGGCGGGCAACCGCCACGGACATTTGCAGGTCCGGTTGCGATGCGTGACACCGTGAGAAGCGCCGACCGATCCGGTCGGCTTGCATTTGCATGCGCCCACGCCATGGTTCTCGCCGTGATCGCGTGGCTCGGCGCCCGGATCGTCGCGATCAATGGCGGGCGCTTCGGCTATACGCTGGACGATGCCTATATCCATCTGTCGATGAGCGAACAGATCGCCGCCGGCGGATATGGCGTCAACGCGAACGAATACGCCGCCGCGGCCTCGTCGATCCTCTACCCGCTGCTGCTGGCGCCGGGTGCGGGTTTTTTCTGGCATGAATATCTGCCGATGGCGATCGGGATCGCTTGCGTTTCTTTCAGTCTCAATGTGATCCGGATCTATCTCGGAACCCTCGGATTCGGCGAGTCGCCGGCGGCACGATGGGCCGTGGCGATGCTGTCGGTTGGCTTTGTGCTGGCCTTCAATGTCGTGGGGGTAGCATTCAGCGGCATGGAACACAGCCTGCACATTCTGCTGGCAATGCTGACCGTGCTCGGCCTGATCCGGCATCTCGAGGACGGAAAACCACCTGCATGGCTGGTGCCGGTCCTTATCCTCGGACCGCTGGTGCGGTATGAGGCGCTGGCCCTCAATCTCGCCGTGATCGCCGTTCTGGCTTCGAATCGCGCGTGGCGGCCGGCACTCTTGGGCTTGGGCGGCATCGCGCTGTCTGGCGCCGGGTTCAGTGTCTTCCTGATCGCCATTGGTCAGGCCCCGCTACCGAGTTCGGTGCTTGCGAAGTCCTACAGCGCCGCCGCCGGCATGGGCGGAACCTGGTTTGGCGTGATCGCGGGAGTCATCGCGAATGTCATTCGCGCGGCGACGGAATGGGGCGGACTCGCGACGATCTGCGCCGGGCTTTTCGGCGCGGTCACGGCCTGGCGTCTCCGCGGCGATTCCAGCGCGCAAGAGGCGCGGCGCCGCACTGCGGCCCTTGTTCTTGCCGCGGCAACGGGCGCGCATGTGGTTGCCGGTGGATTCAATTGGTTCCACCGTTACGAAATCTACATCGTGACAGCGGCGGCGATGCTTATCGTCTACCTGGTGCGTGAACCGGTTTTGGTGTTCTGGCGCCAATCGGGTGGCATCGTCCGAACGACCGCCGCCGGTCTGACGGCAATGGCGATCGTCGGATACCCTTATCTGATCGCGACCGTGCGTGACATCCCCCTGGCCGCCAGCAACATTTATCAGCAGCAATACCAGATGCACCGGTTTGTGACCGATTTCCATCGTGGTCCGGTTGCCGTGAACGATCTCGGCTGGGTTTCTTATCGCAATCCGGGTTATGTTTTGGATCTCTGGGGTCTCGGCTCCGAGGAAGCGCGGCGTCAGCGCGCTGCTGATCCTACTTCTGCCTGGATGGCCCGCATGGTCTCGGCGCGCGGCGTTCGCCTGGCCATGGTGTATGCGGACTGGTTCAGCGGTGGCGTACCGGATAACTGGGTTCTGGTCGCCACCTTGCGGCTTGGGCACGAGCGTGTGTCGTCGGCGCGCGCCGCTGTGGAATTCTATGCGACCGTTCCGGCGGCGGCGGATGAATTGCGCGGCGAATTGCACGCATTTGCGTCGACACTGCCGGACGGAATTGCGCTGGATTTCCAGTGACCGCGCGCTCTTGCCGCCCTCGGAACCGTTGGCCAACGTCGGCACGGAGAATATGAATGCCTGATCGCCGCGGATCGGACAGATTGCCCCGCGGGCTTGCCCCCGAAAGGCTGCTTCGCGGGCAACTCGGCGACTGGGTGGCGCGGCCCTGGCTGGATCGTGCGGCCTTTGGCAATCTCGGTTGGTATTTTCCGCTATCGCGCCTGTGGGCGGCGGCATCGGTGGCGGATGGGGACTTGGATCGATTCGCGGCCGCCGTGCCGCTGCCGACGCGACCCAACGGGATGCTGGTGGTGCCGGCGTTGGCGGGCGTGCGGGAGGCCGTTCGGCGCCACCGACGGATCGACGCAGCCTGGCAGGAACTCTTCTTCGGAACGGTTGGGCGATCCCCGGCCCAGCTGGTGCGGGCCGAACTGGAACGACGAACCGCGGCGCGTATCTGGATGGCAAGCCGCGGTCTGATGGCGCCGGTTCTGGCCGAGGACGGAATTCCGCCGGTTCGCTGGGCCATTCCGTCGGGGACAGCGTTTCATGGCCGGTTCGCCGCGGCACTGGCCGACCCGGCAGTGTTCTTCCGCCCTGCCGAATCAGCGCCGGCGATCGAGCAATCGCGACGCGTGCCCGGCCCGGACGGTCTGGAATCCTGGCTGCGGTTTCCGTCGCCCGGGTTGCCGACGCCGGACACCGCCTGGGCCAAGGTGTACGAGCCGGAGTTCGCAACACCGGACATGCCGACGTTGATCCTGTGCCACGGCCTGGCCGTTGAGACCGAGATGTGGGGCACCACGATCGGTGCACCGTCGAAGGCCGTGCGGGCGGGTTTGCGCGTGATCTGCCCAGAGGCCCCCTGGCATGGCCGGCGCATGCTGCCCGGGTTCTGGGGCGGCGAGCCGCTGATTGCCTCGGCCCCGGCCGGCGGGCCGGATCTGTTGCACGCGGCGCTCGGCGAAATCGCGGCGATGATCGCCTGGGCGCGTGATCACGGCAGTCGGGCCGTGGCGGTCGGCGGAACCAGCCTCGGCGCGCTGACCAGCCAGTTCGTGGCCACGCAGGCGCGACACTGGCCCACCGCCATGCGCCCGGATTTCCTGTATCTGGTGACCACCAGCGAGAGCATGGAACAGGTGGCGGTGGACAGCGAACTCGGCGAAGTGTTCGGGCTGGGCGCGGCGCTGGCGCGGGCCGGCTGGACGCACGAGGAGCTCGAGGCGATGCGGGTGCTGACCGACCCTCTGGGCGATGCGGCAATGCCGGCGGAACACATCCTGATGGTCCTCGGAACCGAGGACAGCGTGACCCGGTTCGACCGGGGACGGGCGCTCGCGGAGCGCTGGCGGGTGCCGGCGCAAAATCTTTATATCCGCAAGCAGGGCCATTTCTCGGCTGCGGTCGGGGCGGTTCACGACGACGCGCCGATGCGCCGGCTGATTGCGCTGCTGGATCAGGCCCGCTGACCCAGGTTATTCGTGCAGCCAGGTATGGCCGGCGCGAAGCAGCGTGTTCAGATCTCCGGACGTCGGACGGGGCAGATGGTCATGCGTCGCGGCCTCGAGCTGAGAATCGACCAGTGCCTCGTAGCTGGGTTCCGGCGCGGCGTAGAGGACGCCGAGCGCGACCGGCAATTCGGGCGGCTCCATTGCCGCCAGCATGCCGGCCAACACCGGGCTGGTCTCGTCGTGCTCCAGGATGTCGGCCTCGGTCACGCCATCGGCACCGATTGTGACGGCCTCCAGCGTCAGACTGCGCGGGTTGAACCGCAGGCCCTTCGTCCCGTCCTTGCCGAAGCGCAGCTTCTTGCCGTGCTGCACATGGATCTGCCGGTCCTCTGCCACGTCGCGCGCGGTGAACCGGTCGAAGACACCGTCATTGTAGACGATACAGTTCTGCAGGATCTCGACGAACCCCGTTCCGCGGAAATCGTGCGCCTGGCGCAGGATGTCGGGCAGCATCTTCTGCTGTGTGTCGACGGCACGGGCAACGAAGCGGCCACCGCAACCCAGCGCGAAACGCACCGCCGATACCGGATAGTCGAGCGACCCGCCAGGTGTGGACGGGCTTCGCGTGCCGACCCGGCTGGTCGGCGAGTACTGGCCCTTGGTCAGGCCGTAAATCTCGTTATTGAACAGCAGGATGGTCATGTCGATATTGCGTCGAAGCGTATGCAGCAGATGGTTTCCGCCGATCGACAGAAGGTCGCCATCGCCGCCAATGGCCCAGACATCGAGTTTCGGGTTGGCCAATTTTATCCCCGTGGCGATCGCCGGCGCCCGGCCGTGGATCGTGTGAAACCCGTAGGTTTCCATGTAGTAGGGGAAGCGCGAGGCGCAGCCGATACCGGACACGAAAACCGTTTCGTGCGGTGCCAATTGCAGATCGGCGCAGGTCTTCTGCACCGCCTTGATGATGGCGTAGTCGCCGCAGCCGGGGCACCAGCGCACTTCCTGGTCGGAGGCGTAGTCCTTCGGCTGCAGTGAGTCCGGGGCAGGAACGATATTCATGGCTTCACTCTCCCATCGCCTCGGTAAAGGCCTGCTTCAGGAAGCTGATCTTGAACGGGCGGCCGGTGACCCGGGTGTAGGATTTGATATTTACCGGGTATTGCGACCGCAGCAGCGTCGCCAGCTGGCCGTTGTTCTTCTCGGGCACGACGATGCGCTCGAATCCTGCCAACAGGGCGCCGAGGTTGCGCGGCAGCGGCCACAGATGACGCAAATGAATGTGGCTTACCTGTCTGCCCTCGTCGCGCAGCTCCGAGACAGCCCGGCTGATCGGTCCGTACGTCGAACCCCAGCCGACAACCACCAGCGGCCCCGATGGGTCACCCTGGTCAACGGCCTGTTCCGGGATGTGGTCGGCAATGCCGGCGATCCTGTCGGTCCGCACCTGGGTC
>JAHELM010000118.1 GCA_024644185.1 Rhodospirillales bacterium
CCTGCTGCCGTAACGCCCTGGACGTCTACTTCCCGGCGGCGTGTACGGAAGGGAGGCGACATGGCGGGAGCGGCCGCCGTCACCGTCCGTCCGGCGGCCGGATGCCCATGACGTCGCGGGTCTGTTCCATGCGGTCCCCGGCGGCGTTCCGGGTCGCCGTCATGCGCCGCGTGCAGGATTTCGAGTAGACCGACCGGTCTATTATACGCTATAGCTACTGCGTCCGCGCGATTTTGCCGATGGACGACAGGGAGAAAACGACACCATGAAGAAATCGATCGAGACCCGACGCTTCGAAAAGCCCGACCAGCGACTCGACATGAAGGAATGCGGTGGCATAGACATCGTCAAGATGGGGACCGGGGCGACTGGCATGCATGCGGTGTTCGAACCGGGCTGGACCTGGGAAAAGGACGAGAAGCCTCTGCTCGGCAATCCGGATTCCTGCCCGATGCATCACACGGGCTACTGCATCTCCGGCACCCTGATCGTTCGCATGCTGGACACCGGAACGACCACGAGAATCGCGCCCGGCGACTTTTTCGAGATCCCGCCTGGCCACGACGGCTTTGTCGCAGGCGACGATCGCGTGGAACTGGTTCTGTTCGCACCGTCCGAACACCAGCACTGACCCGGCGCGATGGTATTGAACCTGGCTGATCGCCGGCCGATTGGCGATTGCGAAGCAACACGGACATCATACGATTGAACACTTCCACCAAGGACCGCCTGCTTTTTGCAGGACTGGCCATGCTGCTGCGCCACGGTTATCACGATCTCGGCATCCAGGCCGTGCTCACGGAAACCGGCGTGCCAAAGGGATCGTTCTATCATCACTTCGCCAGCAAGGAGGATTTCGCCCTGCAGGTCGTCGATCGCTACATGGATGAGGTTCATAAAGGGCTGGACGCCTCGCTCGGCGATCGTTCGCTCGTGCCGCTCGACCGTGTTCGCAAGTTCTTCGAGGCGACGCGCGACAAGTATCGCGAGGACGGCTATCTCGGCTGCATGCTCGGGGGGCTCGGCCAGGAACTCTCGGGCGTAAACCCCGTCTTCCAGGAAAGGATCGAGGCGTGTCTCGACACCATCGCCGGACGCATCGCGTCCTGCATGCAGGAAGCGCAAGCCAGCGGCGATCTGCCGGCGGACACCGATCCGCGCGGCATGGCGCACCTCCTGGTCAATTGCTGGGAGGGCGCGGCGCTGCGCAGCCGCCTGCGCCGCGACCCGGCACCGCTCGATTCCATGCTCGATTTCTATTTCGCCGCGGTCGCCGCGACACCGAAATAACCGATCGATGCCGCCGCGGACCAGGCCGTAAACTCATAATCTGAACGGAATATTCCGGGTTCCTGTCGCCGCCCGGCCTGGCCGCCGGCCAGATCGCCCTCGCCGACAAGGCCCGCGACGCCGACCGGATCAGGCGCCGGATTGAAGCCCGGGGCGCGGCCCCCCGACATCCCCGACCGCGCGAACCGCAAACATCGCCGCCGCCTCAGCGAGACGCTCTACAAGGAGCGCTACCTTGTGGAAAGTTTCTTCAACAAGATCAATTATTTCAGAAAGATAGCCACCCGCCGCTATCCGCATATGCTTGCGATTGAAGGAGGCCACGGCCTGTTTCCGGGTCGGACACTCAGGCATTCACCAGTATCAGCGCCGCGCGGCGGAAGGTGGCCATGATCTCGGCCCTTTCCCGCTCGGGCACGGCGGTTTCGGCCATCGCGCGGTCCATCACAGCCAGCCAGTCCTCGGCATCCTGCCGGCGGATTTCCACATGCGCATGGATCTCGCGCAGGTTCATATGGCCGTGGCGTTCGTGGTAATAGCGCCGCCCGCCGAAAAAGCCGCAAAGGAACTCGAACTGTTCGGGCCGGACATGGGAAAGCCCATGTCCCTTCTGGTGCATCTCCATGATCGCCCGTCCCTGCGGCAGGGTCTCGATCAGGTCGTAAAAGCGGGTCACCAGCAGATGAACCTGCTCCTCACCGCCAATCCTGTCGATCATCGGGTCCATCGGTCAGCTCTGCGGCCGGGATTTTTTCGGGTCGTAATGCGACAGCGGCACGATCACCGCCGGCAACCGCTTTTGCTGGCCGTCGAGCTTGCCGACCTCCAGCGCCGTGCCGACCGCTGCGTGCGCCACGTCCACCCGGGCCAGCGCGATGTTCTTGCCAAGCAATGGCGAGCGGACCGAGGACGTCACCTCGCCGATCCGCGCCCGGCCGATATGCAGGCAGTCGCCGTGGCCGACATCGACATTCGCGTCGATCTCCAGCCCGACAAACTTGCGGCTGGGCTGTTCCTTGCGACGGATCAGCGCCTCACGGCCGATGAAGTCATCGGTCTTGCCCTTCAAGGGCACGGTGAATCCGATACCCGCTTCGAACGGGTCGGTCTGGTCGGAAAAATCGTAACCCGCGAAGATCAGCCCCGCCTCGATCCGCACCATGTCCAGCGCAGCAAGGCCCATCGGGCGCAGGCCAAGGTCCTCGCCGTTGGCCCAGACCGCGTCATAAACCGCGTTGCCGTCCTTCGGGTGGCAGAAGATTTCAAAGCCCAACTCGCCGGTATAGCCGGTCCGCGACACCACGACCGGCGCGCCGGACGGCCCGCCGATCCGGCCCACGGTAAAGCGGAACCAGCCCAGTTCCTCGATCGCCGGCTGATGCGGCGCGGTCCAGATCATGCGTTTCATGATCTGGCGGCTGTTCGGGCCCTGGACGGCAAGGTTGTGCAACTGGTCGGTGCTGCCGCGGACCAGCGCCCGCATCCCCAGTTTTTGCGCCTGTTCCCTGATCCAGACCCCGCCGTAATCATCGCCGCCGATCCAGCGGAACTGGTCGCGGCCAAGTCGGAAGGCGGTGCCGTCGTCGATCATGCCGCCGTGGTCATAGCACATGGCCGAATAGACCACCTGACCCTGGCTGAGCTTCTTCATGTCGCGGGTCAGCACCCATTGCATCAGCGCCTCGGCATCCGGGCCCGTCACCTCGAACTTGCGCAGGGGGGACAGGTCAAGAACCACCGCCGCCTGACGGCAGGCCCAGTATTCCTCAAGCACGCCGTTTGCCGAATAGACCTGCGGCAGCCAGTAGCCCTTGTATTCGACATGATGCCGGGTCTTCGCGGCGATCGCGTCGTGGAAGGCGGTTTCCTTGGTCATCTTCGGCTCCGAATCCGGCGTGGGGCGATAGGCGATGGAACGGCTGAACTTTTCCGCCCCGGAATAGGCGCGGACATGGATGTCCGACAGATACCAGCCATTGGCGGGCGAGGTGTCATCGGGACAGGCCGAGTTCACGCAGACGATATCGGTCAGCGCGCGGAACAGCACATAGTCGCCGGGGCGGCTCCAGGGTTCGTCGCTGATCAGCACCCCATGTGAATCGATGTTCGTATTGAAGAACAGGTTTACCGCCATCCAGCCGGGGCGCGGGTCGATGCCGTGTTTCGCCAGCGCGCCGTTGAAGTTGTCGGAACAGTTGACGTGACCGGGATAGCCGATGTCGTCGTAATACTTGCTGGCGCAGGCCATGGCGAAGGCGTCATGGCGGCCAACGGTATCCTGCACCACCTCGACCAAAGGTACCCAGTCCTGATCGTAGTATTTGGAATGCAGGCCGGGCATCGAATAGGCATGGCCCATGAAGGTCCGGCTGGTGGTCACGTCCAGCGCATGCTGGATGCCCTTGTCCAGCTTGCGGGCGTCAAAGCACTGGAAATCCGTGCATTGGCGGCCATCCACGTCAAGGATCTGGATGTAATCCCCCGCCTTGACGAAATAGCTTTCCGCCGTTGCCGACTTTACCCGCAGGTCCAGGATCGGGTCGGCAAGTGGGTCGGGCAGGTCAAAATTGCCGATCATCCGCGGTTTTGCCCGCTGGATCAGCACAGTCAGCGCCGTGACCGTATCCTGCGCCTCGGGGGTCATCGGCAGGCCCGGGGCGGCCACGACCAGCCAGCCATCGTCCAGCGCCGTCAGTTCTGCCCGCGCGCCGGCCGGGCTATCCCCCCCGAACAGCCGCAAACCGCCGGCCCTGGCCAGATCGATCTTTCGCTGCTCCAGCCCCTTGCGCAGCCGCAAAAGGGTTGGCTCGGCACTGGCCAGCATCGCCTTCAGCCCCTCGGCGCTGGAATTTGCCGCCTGCCCCAGCAGGGCCGCGTCAATACGCCCGCCCTGGGTTGCGGCGACCAGCTCGGCGGGCTGGGCCCCTTCGTCGCTGACCACGGTCAGCCGGTCACCCTGCATCACCTGCACCAGCAGCGCGCCGCCACCCGGAACGGCGTGGCGTTCCTGCCCGTGGTGGCGCGAAAACCCTTGCGGAATCAGAATCCGGCTGGGCCGGGGCGGACCGGGGATGACAGAAGGATAGATCGTATCAAGCATGGTTCCCCCCGGGTCCGCGCGGTGGCCTTTACTCTGGCCACTCTTAATGAGGATAAAACTCGTTCACTCTCAAGAATAGCGCCAGGTGTCAGCGTGACACAATCGAACGCAAGCCGGAAGGCAACAAACCGCCGGCGCCCGGCTTCCCCTTGGCCCGCGCCGGGCCGATGGCGGGGCGCGCGTTGTCCCATCAGGTTGCCCGGTCACTCATCCGGCCACCAACCGGGCGAGGTCGGCGCGCCGTCATCGTATTTCGACAGCCAGTCCACCATGGCCGGGCGATTGCGGATGAAACCCTTGTAGGTCGCAAGCTCTTGCGGCAGGTCGCGCACCACCCGGTGCAGGCGGCGGGCCCATTTCGGCACGGTGACGATTTCTTCGAAGCTGGCCAGATAGCAGCGGATATCGAAGGCAATCGCATTCGATCGCGGCAGGCGATACAGGCTTTGCAGTTCGACCCGGAGGTGTTGCTTGCCGCCAAGGTTGTCGGGCGTCAGGCCGGTCTTGGTCGGGCCCCAGACCGGATAGGTTTCCGGCGCGGTGTCCAGCCGCGGCGTGACCGTCATCGTCCAGTTGAACCGCCGCACCGGCGCGCCGTGCTGCAACTTCAGCAGGAACTTGAGCGCCCGGTCGAAGATACCCTTTTCATGCGCCAGGGGCACCGGGGCGTGCCATTCGTGAAAGTTCATCCCCACGTCGAAATCCAGTGACCAGTCGGCCTGACTGGTGATCATCCCGGCATCCATCCACAAGGAGCCATCGCGTTCGTCCTGCAGGCTGAAGTCGCCCTGGGTCTGCCGGGTGATGTATTCGAACGGGCCATGCGGCAGCGTCGATTCGTCAAGGAAGGTAAAGCTGTGGTCGATGCCCAGCGGACGGTTGATCCAGTGCCAGCGGTTGCCGTTCTTTTCAAGGCTGAACCACCGCGGATAATCCCGCGCCTTGGCCTCCATGACCAGTTCCAGCAGATCCCAGCCCGCCAGCGTCATATGCGGCAGCACCTGGCAGCGCAGCGGGTCATCGGCCAGCACCTTGGCGCGGTCGATCATTTCCGAGACGTAATGTTCATCGACATCCAGAACATGTTCGAAGGCCGTGCCTTTGCGTCCGGGAACATGCGGCTCCATGTTGACCGAATACATGTAGTCGTCCCGGTCGAAGGGGAACGGAAACCGCCGGATGTTCTGCGGCGAGTTGCGATAGGTGAAATCGTCGCGGAAGGTTTCTTCCCGGAAGAAGTCGCTGAACGCGCCCGGTTTGAAATCAAGGCTCATGGTCTGCTCCTATCGGTCGATGGCAAGGGTCTTGCCCTCGAAACGGGAAACGCAGGGCATGATCTTGCGGCCCTCGGCATGCTCTTCCGGCGACAGCCAGTGGTCGCGGTGCAGGATCGTGCCGTCGCATTTGGCAACGTTCGTTTCGCATTGCCCGCAAGCCCCGCCACGGCACAGATAGGGTGCATCCACACCCGCCGCCTCCATCGCCTCCAGCAGCGACTGGGTGGTGCCGACGGTGATGGTCTTGCCGCTGGCGACAAGCTCCACGGTGAAGGGCAGGCCGGTCCCCGGGGCAAGGAATTCCTCGTGATGCAAGGCCAGCTTTGGCCAGCCCATGGCTTCGGCGGTCGACAGGACCCAGTTGATCATGCCCTTCGGCCCGCAGACGTAAAGATGCGTCCCGATCGGCTGCATCGACAGGATGCGGGCCAGATCGATGGTCTGCTTTTCATCGTCGAAATAGCAATGCACCTGGCTGGGATGGGCCGCCGTCAGCCGGTCCATATAGGCCCCAAGCGCGCGGTTGCGGGCGGCATAATGCAGTTCAAAACGCCCGCCAAAGCGCGAAACCTGCGCGACCTGCGCAAGGAACGGCGTGATGCCGATGCCACCGGCAATCATCAGATGTTTCCTTGCCCGGTTATCCAGCGCAAAGAGGTTGACGGGATAAGAGACGGTCATTTCCATCCCCGGCTTCACATGGTTGTGCATGTAAAGCGACCCGCCCCTGCCCTGGTCGTCACGCCGGACCGAGATTTCATAGCCCGACCGGTCTTCGGGGTCGGACATAAGCGAATAGGGGTTCAGCCTGCGCAGGCCGTGGTCGTCCATCTCGATCACGGTATGCGCCCCGCCGGAAAACGCGGGCAGCGCGGCCCCGTCGACCGACTCAAACCGGAACCGCTTGATCAGCTCATTGACCGTGACGACCTCGGCCACCCGGACGCGAAGCTTGGCACCGCCGCTCATTTGAACCTCACCACGCTTTCGGGAACTTCGCCGGGGTCCTCCGCGTCGATATTGACACCCTGAAAGGCGGCGATGCGCCGGGAATAATGGTCGCGCACAAAAAGGTTAAGCCCGCAATGACCGCATTTGAACGGGTCGGTTGCCACGTTTTCGGTGATCCCCTTGCAATGGACGCATTGCACCCGCCGCACCGTCGATCCGCGATGTTCCTTCTGGACCGCGGCAAAGGGGAAGCCGGTGTTCATGATCTCGCGTTCGGCCTGTCCGATCAGGCCCTCGGTTCCCGCAAGGTAGAACTGGCTGCCCATATGCGCCGCCGACAGAACCCGCGCCAGCCTCGGCAACAGCGCCGGAATGGTCGGCGCACGGAAGAACTGGGCCGCACCCAGGGCGCGCAGCCGGGCGGTCAGATCCGTGCCATTCGGTCCCGGAGTGTAGATGACATGGGCAGCGGCAAGAATTTCCGAACGGTCATTCGCCGTATCCAGCATCTCCACCACCGCATCGCCACCTTCACC
>JAHELM010000119.1 GCA_024644185.1 Rhodospirillales bacterium
GTCTTGGAATCCATCGGCCTGCCGAGGGACAGGTCGAGGACGGCGTAGAAGCCGATCGGCGAATGCGATGGCGCCTCTACCGGTGCCACCTGTGCCGTTGCCGCGCCGGAGGCCAGCGCGGTCGTGAAAGCCACACTCAGCGCGGCCATATGCATGTTCCGAATCCGCATGGGATTCTCCCTTTCCGATGTTTCCGATGCCATCCGGGTTCGGATGGCCACGGCCGGGCCCGCCATCGTTTGCCGTGGCGGTTCGCGGCCTCGGCGCGAAGGCGCCGGGGTCCCGAGCGGGCTACAATTTATGTCCGATTCGTTAACGACGGGATAAGGCGGCTCGCGTCTTGACGGGGCGGGCGATTTCATTCCGTCGAACCGAAACGCTTCGGTTCAATCCGATGGGATATCGTCCCGGCGTCGCGCCGGCTGGCCCGTTCGCGTCACCCCACGCGCGGCGTCCTTCCGGTCAGCGGGTAGCGCGGGTCGGTGTAGCCCGGCGTCGAGGGATGGCCGGGGGGCACCAGGGTGTCCAGCAGGGCCTCGTCCTCGGCGGTGAAGTCCTGGCGCAGGCTGGCCAGATAGCCCTCCCACTGCTCCACCGTGCGCGGGCCGGCCAGGGCGCTGGTGACGATGCGGTTGTTCAGCACCCACAGCAGCGCGTAGTCGGCGATGCTCATGCCGCGCTTCTTCGCGTGGTCCGCCAGTTTTCCGGCGATGACCAGGGATTCCTCGCGGAATTCCGATTCCAGCATGCGCTTGTCGGCGCGGCCGGCGCGGCTGTCCGCCGGCGGCTCGGCGCCCGGCTTGTACTTGCCGGTCAGCACGCCGCGCGCCAGCACCGAATAGGGCACCACGCCGAGACCATGCCGGTCGCAGGCGGGCAGTACCTCGACCTCGGGCATGCGGTTCATGGCGTTGTAGTAGGGCTGGCAGACGATCGGCCGGGGGATGCCCATCGCCTCGGCCAGGCGGGCGGCATCGGCGATCATCCAGCCGCGGAAATTCGACATCCCCCAATAGCGCGCCTTGCCACTGGCCAGAACGTCGCCGACGGCCGCCAGCGTCTCTTCCATCGGCGTTTCCGGATCCGGCAGGTGCAGATACCAGATATCGACGTAATCGGTACGCAGGCGCTCCAGGCTCATGTCGATCGCCTGCATCAGCCATTTGCGGCCCAGCCCGCATTCGTTGGGGCCCGAGGACAGCGGATTGCCGGCCTTGGTCGCCAGCACCCATTTGTCGCGATCGTCCTTGATGTGCTTGCCGACGATGCGCTCGGACTCGCCCTTGGCGTACTGGTCGGCCGTGTCGATGAAATTCACCCCGGAATCGCGGGCGATGGAGATGATCTGGCCGGCGGTCTTCGAATCGGTCCGATCGCCGAACATCATGGTGCCCAGGCAGATCGGCGAAACGCTCAGGCCGCTACGGCCAAGTCGACGGTATTCCAAGGGGACTCTCCCGCTGTCGGTTGAAGCGGTTACCTTAACGCCGGATATGTCGCGGTCAAGTCGAGGGGAATATCCCTACCCTCGCCGGCGGCGTCCGGCGCGTGCCGGGCGGGCGGCGGCGGCCAGGGCATCGGCGCCGGCGCCGACCGGTCCCAGCCGGGCCTCGATTGCCGCGCGGTCCGGCTTCGGTCCGGGCCGATAACCCGCCAGCGCATCGACGATCGCCTTCAGATGCGACGGCGACGTGCCGCAGCAGCCGCCGATGATGCGCGCGCCGGCGTCGCGCGCCATGCGCGCGTATTCGGCCATCACCTCCGGTGTGCCGGAATAATGGATATGCCCGTCATGATATTCCGGGATGCCGCAATTGCCCTTGGCGACGATCACGTCGCCCGGCTCGGCCGCGGCATCGATGCCGCGCACCGAATCGACCAGCGCCGCCGGGCCGATGCCGCAATTCGATCCGAAGGCCACCAACCCGCGATCCAGGGTATGCGCGAAGCGAATGGCGTCGCCCGGCGCCAGCCCCATCATGGTGTGCCCGTTGGTGTCGAAGGTCATGGTGGCGACGATCGGCAGCCCGGCCCCGGCGGCGCCGGTGACGGCGGCCTCCAGCTCTTCGCGGCCGGACATGGTCTCGATCCACAGGATATCGACGCCGCCCTGTTTCAGGGCCCGCGCCTGCTCGGCGAAGGCGTCCCGTCCCTCGGCGATCGACAGCGGTCCGACCGGCTGGTAGATCTCGCCCGTCGGCCCCATCGAGCCGGCGACCAGTACCTTGCGCCCCGCCGAATCGGCGACCGACCGCGCGATGCGCGCGCCGGCGACGTTCAACTCGGCCACGCGCGATTCGGAGGCGTGCAGCTTCAGCCGGTGCCGGTTGGCGCCGAAGGTGTTGGTCAGGACGATATCGGCGCCGGCCTCGATCATGCCGCGATGAATCGCGGCGATCCGGTCGGGATGATCGACGTTCCAGTGTTCCGGCGAATCGCCGGTAACCAGCCCCGCGGCGAACAGGTTCGTCCCCATCGCCCCGTCGGCGATCAGATAACCCTTCCCGGCCAGCAGCGATTCCAGAATGTTGCTCATCTCGTCCCGCCTTTCCCGCGGCTATATCGGCCGGCAAAATGCGCCGGGCGGGCCGCCGATGCAAGCCGCTTCGGGCGAAACCCGCGCGAAACCCGCGCGAAATCGATGCCGAAATCGATGCCGAAATCGATGCCCAAATTGATGCAACGCAGCGACTCGGACGTTCTCCTCCGAACGAATCGGGGACGGATCGCGAACGTGGGGTCAGATATCCGAGGCTTCTTCCTGCGGCGTGCCCTTGACGATCATCTCCAGAACCTCTTCCTCGGACGTGTCGCCGATCTGGCGTTCGCCGACATTCTGCCCGCGCTTGAGCACCATCACCCGGTCGCCGACGTGGAAGATATCGGTCAGCCGGTGCGAGATGATGACCTGCGCCACGCCGGCCTGCTTCAGTTCCAGCATGGTCTCCAGCAGCCGCTCGGTGGCCATCGCCGACAGGTTCGCGGTCGGTTCGTCCAGCACCACCACCTTGGGATCGAAGCTGATGGCGCGGGCGATCGCCACCGACTGCTGCCGGCCGCCGGACAGGCTCTCGACCTTCTGGAACACGGAATTTACGTCCACCTTCAGGCGTTTCAATACCGCCTCGGCATCGGCATACATGCGACGGCGGTCGATAAACAGGCCGCGGCGCGGCCAGCGGCCGAGAAAGATGTTCTGGGCGATGTCCATGTTCCCGCACAGGGCGAAATCCTGATAGATCATCTCGATCCCGGAATCGCGGCTGTCGTGGGGGGTGCGGAACTGCTCCGGCCGGCCCTCGACCAGAACCTCGCCCGCGTCGCGCTGATAGGCGCCGGTCATCACCTTCATCAGCGTCGACTTGCCGGCGGAATTGTCGCCGACCAGGCCGATGATTTCCCCCGGCATCAGCCGGAACGACACGTTATGCAGGGCCTTGATGGCGCCGAAGGTCTTGCTGATACCGTGCATTTCGACGACAGGAACCGTCGACATGTCATCTCTCCCTGGTTCGGCGCGCGGCCAGGGCCGCGCGGATTCTCTCGACAAGTCCCTCCTGGCGGAACCAGATATCGGCCAGCACGGCGAAAATCAGGATCAGCCCGATGAACACATTGACCCAGTGCTGCGGCATCACGAAGGACGTGCCGTCCGGCAGCAGCAGTTGCAGCGACAGCAGCGCCCGGATCAGCGTGATCACCGCGGCGCCCGCCAGCGACCCGGCGATCGAGCCGTAGCCGCCGAAGATCGAAGCCCCGCCGATGATGGCCGAGGCGATGGCATCCAGTTCACGCAGCAGACCGGCGCTGGGATTGAAGCTGCGCAGATAGGCGATGTAGACGATCCCGGCCAGCGACGCGCACATGGCCGAGAAGACCAGCGACACGAACCGCACGCGCCTGGTGTCGATGCCGGCATATTCGGCGGCGCGCTGGTTGCCGCCGGTGGCGATCACGGCGTAACCGAAACCGGTCTTGCCCAGGACGATGGCGGCGATGACGGCGATGACCGCCATGACGATGGTCTGCACGCTGACCGCGGCGGCGACGTTGTAGGCGATCGTTCCCGGCGCGGGTGCGATGCCGGTCTCGATCAGGATTTCGATCAGCTTGCGGCCGATCAGGTTGAATCCCTCGGGGAAGCCCGACAATTGCCGGCCGGAAACCAGCCAGGCGCCGATCCCGCGCGCCACATAGAACATGCCCAGCGTGGCGACGAAGGCCGGCAGCCGGGCGCGCGTTGCCAGCAGGCCGTTGACCACCCCGGCCAGCGTGCCGGCCGTGAAGGCGGCCACGGCCGCCAGCGGTGGCGAGACGCCCATTTCCTTCATCAGGAAAGCCGCGATCGCCCCGGACATGGCCAGCACCGCGCCGACCGACAGGTCGATATCGCCATTGGCGATGACGAAGGTCAGACCCAGCGCCAGCAGCGCCACCTCGGTGAAGGCCAGCAGCAGGTTGAAGCTGTTGTCGAGCGAGAACCAGAAATCCGGCCGCAGCACCGCGCCGATGACCCACAGCACGACGGTCAGGGCGACGGCGGCGAATTCGCGGCGGGCCATGATCCGGCCCAACCAGGTGGCCCCGACCTCGCGCGCCGACGACCGCGTGCCCCGGGTCTGCGCGCCGACGATGGCGATGCCGTCGGATATCCCGACGCGCGGCGGCGGACGCCCGCGCAGGGTCGCCCAGAACCCGGCCAGCAGGCCGGATCGGATCAGCAACGGCTCGATCAGCACGGCGGCGATCAGGATGACGCCCAGGAAGGCGGGCACGGCGCCGGGGGGAAGCTGCATCATGCCCTGGATCTGCATTTCGACGCCACCGACGGTGACGGTCCGCACGGTGGGCACGCCCTCGCGCAGAACCTTGTCGATCAGCACCACCAGAATGGCGCCCAGGCAGGACCCGAGGACGCGGCCGCGTCCGCCCAGGATCGAGGCGCCGCCGACGATGACCGCGGCGATGACGATCAGTTCGGCGCCCTGGCCCACCTGGCTGGTGACGGTCTTGTCCTGGGCCACCGCCATCAGCCCGGCGAGCGTGGCGGCCAGCGCCGACAGCACGAATCCGCGGATGCGCACGCGGTCGGCGGGAATGCCCGCATATTCGGCGGCCAGCGCGTTGCCGCCCACGGCATAGGTCTCATAGCCCCAGCGGGTGCGGCCCAGAGCATAGACGCCAAGCACGCCGACCAGCAGCAAGACGAAGATCTGGTTGTTGAACCCCAGCCCGTTGGTCTCGCCCATCAGGAAGAAGGCGTCGGCCTGTGCCTTGCCGGCATAGCCGATGGTCTTGCCGCCGGTCACGCCCAGCACCAGGCCGCGGCCGATGAACAGCATGGCCAGGGTGGCGATGAAGGCGGGAACCTTCAGCTTGGTCACCAGCACCCCGTTCAGCAAGCCGATGGCGCCGCCGAGGAAGACGGAGAGCAGGGCGGCAACCCAGACAGGCAGGTCGTAGATCGCCGGCGCGTAGAACATCGAAAAACCAACCGCCACCAGGCCGGCGGTGGAACCGACCGACAGGTCGAGATCGCGATTGACGATGACGAAGCTCATGCCCACGGCCATGACGCCGTAGCGCGCGGCGTCGCGCAGCACCGCCAGGAAGGCGCCGCTGCTGCCGAAGAAATCGGGATTGATCCAGGCGCCGGCGGCATAGAGCAGCGCCATGAACACGAGCAGCCCCAGCTCCCAGTTGCCGAACAGATCGGCCGGCGGCCTTGGTCCCGTGGCCCTTCGGGTCATGGTGTCTCCCGCAACTTCGTGGCTGGGGTCCGGAAACGGAAAACCCGCACCCCGTTTCCAGGGTGCGGGTGTCATGCGTCGATCAGTTCTCGTAGCGTTTGCCGACCTTGTCGACCGTCGCCTTGGTCACGATCTGGGCGCGGGTGTCCAGATTGGCGGCGGCGATGCCGCGATCGATCTGCAGGTAAAGCTGCATGACCGGCCAGAAGCCCTGCAGGAAGGGCTGCTGGCCCAGCGAGCCGTCCAGATAACCCTGGCGAATCTGGTCCTGCTGGGCCGGGCCGAGATCGAAGCCGTAGGAGCAGATCTTGTCGCCGATCTTCATCTGGGCGACGGCGTTGCCGAGCGCCGGGGTGACGAAGCCGTTGGCGGCGAAGGCCCCGACCACGTCGCCGCGCGATTCGATCAGGGTGACGATCGAGCCGACGATGTTGTTCGCGTCCACGTCGACGCCGATATTGGTCGGCCCCGCATCGACCTTGAAGTCCTTCAGGCGGCCGGCCGCGTTCAGCACCTTCACCGCGGCCTCGAACGCCGCCGTGATGCGGTTGTTGACCTCGACATTGCCCAGCGTCGTGGTGTTCGGAAACAGGATGGTGCCGCCCTTGGCGCCGGAATCCAGCACGCATTTGGCCATCGCCTCGCCGCCGATCGCCGCCGCCGATGCGGCCTGGCCGGTGTGGCTGATGCCGCTGCGGTCATACAGGTTCGGATCGAAGGAATTGGTGGTGGCCACCGGAACGCCGCGGCTCAGCAGCTTCTTGACGATATCGTCATAGGCGCCCGACTGCGGCGTCGTCATGATGACGCCGTCGATGGTCGGGTCCTGCATGATCTGGTTCAGAATTTCGATTTCGCGGGGAATGTCGTCAACCGGCGCCTCGGACCCCAGCATGATGAGATTGATGCCGAAGGCATCGGCCGCCACCTTCGCGCCCACATAGGTGGGGTCGAAAAAGCCGTTGCCGGCGGTGTGGGTGATGATGGCGAAGGTCAGCTTGCCATCCGCCGAGTGGTAGTTCTTCGTGCCCGGCGCTTCCTGTGCCGCCTGCTTGAAGGTGTAGCCGCCGACCGCCTTGTCCAGCATGCCGGTTTGCGCCGAAGCCGCCGTAGCCGCCAGCATCAGCCCCGCGGCAAGCGCCGCGATCTTGAACTCATGTCGCATCGGTATCCTCCCAGTGGATTGCCCCGGTTCCGGGGATGCAATGATCCGGGTCATCTGGTGGCGCGACCCGGGCTTCATTCCTTTTATTTACTTCTGCATGAAAAGAAAATATTTCGACATCTGTCACGAGTCAATCGAAACTTACCCACGCATTGGCCAGTCATTGCGCAATTGATGACGTTTTTGTCATATTGCATCGCACAATCGATTCGTGCCGTGTTGCTTTTTTTCGTCGC
>JAHELM010000120.1 GCA_024644185.1 Rhodospirillales bacterium
CATGTCGAGCCAGGTCGCGAAACCCGCGAATCCCGCCCCGTCCTTCTGCAGCCGCCCCACCGCCTTTGCCGGCACCATCTTCGCGCGCAGCGCGCCGAACATGTCGACATAGCTGAACATGACGTACTTGATATTCTTGTCGCTGACGATCTTTGCGAGATCCTTGGACATGCAATTACCTCCCGGTTCCGATGACCTTGTCACACTCTGTTTCTACACGCCGGATCCGCCGGCTCGCACCTGCGGCTTCCCTCGCGCGGGGTATGGGGCCGGCCATCGGGAAGAGACCCCTTGAATGGCGTAAGCGAGATTGACCCTGCGGCACCGGGTATCCGGGCGTCGCACACTAACAAGGAAAATCGAGCCCGGCAACTTGGCGAAAAACTTTTTCCTGAGAGGAATTGTGCGCCAGCGGTCTGCAACCATCGCCGGGTCCCGCGCCTATTGCAGATTCGGATACACGATGATCGACAGGAAGCGGATCGGCAGCTTGTGCAGTTCCTCGGGTCCATGCGGCGCGTCGGCATCGAAGAACAGGGAATCGCCGGGCTGCATCAGATAGGTCTTGCTGCCATGCCGGTAGCTGACCTCGCCCTCCAGCATATACAGGAACTCGGCCCCCGCATGCTGGAAGATCGGAAACACGTCCGACTGGTCGGTGAGCGTGATCAGATAGGGCTCGACGCCGATCGACTTGCCCACGGTGTGGCCCAGCAACTGGTACTGGTGCCCGGCGCGGGTGCCGCGCCGCTCGATCTTCAGGCCCTCGCCAGCCTTGACGAAGCTGGCGTCGCGTTCTTCCTCGAAGCGCCGGAACAGGGCGGTCACCGGAACGTGCAGCGCCTCGGCCAGGTTTTGCAGGGTGCCCAGCGAAGGCGAGGTCAGGCCGTGTTCGATCTTCGACAGCATGCCGGCCGACACGCCGGCAACCTTGGCCAGTTCGACCACCGTCATATCCAGCTTCTGGCGGAATTCGCGCACCTGCGTGCCGATCGCCGCCTCCAGCCCGCCTTCGCGGATTTCCGAGGCCGGTTTGTGGGGATCCTGAAATTCCAGATCGGCCGCCCCGCCATCGCGTCGTCTTGGCTGCTTATCGGTCATGCGCCCTCGCCACCCAGTTCACACCCGCCCATGGCGGAAGATTAGGCGCGTCCGTTCAACCGCACAAGCGCGTGCCGAAAATCCGCCGGAGAACACCCGAATGCGCCGGATTTTCGGTAAATTGCAGGCGATACCTATACCAAAGGGTGAGAAAAAGGCGTAGTAATTTACTTAACGAGATATTAACACCGCGTATTGGTAAAGCGTTACCGAACCAGATCCGCCCATGGCGGTCGAGACACCGGCAACAAGACAGGTCGCAAAATGGTTTGCTCCGTGCTGCACGATACCATCCGAACCGACCCCGCGCGCCGCGCGGCGGATGTGTGCGCCAAGGCGTATGCCACCGGCCTGGATGCCATGAAGCGCCGCGATTTCGATCTCGCCCGCACCGCCTTCCGCTGGGCGCGGCGCGCCGACCCGGGCAACCCGGTCTATATCCACGCCGAAGCCGTGCTGGCTCAGCGATCCGGAAACCGTCACGAGGCGGAAAAGCTGTACCGCCGCGTCATCGACGTCGCCGAGCGCGCATTCGGCGCCGCCGATCCCCGCACCGCCCTGGTTACCGGCGGGCTGGTCTTCCTCTACGAAAAAACCGGCCGCGGCGACGAGGCAACGGCGATCGCCCGCCGGGTCGTCGACGAACTCGACCGCGGCGCCGTGGCCCGCGCCGGCATACAGACGCTGGCCCGCATCGCCGAATTGTGCGAAAGCGCCGGCCGGCCGGGCGAGGCGATCGACATCTACCGGCTGGCGCTGGCCGAACGCCGCGACATATTCGGCGACCGCCACCCCAAGGTCAGGGAATGCCTGGTGCGGATGAACGCGCTGCAAGTCCGGATCATGGAACGCAAGGCAGCCGCCCGCGCCCCCGCCCCGGCCGGTGCCGACCGTCCGGTGACGACGCCCAGGCTGGTCTGGCGCCGCCGCGAGGACGAGGCCGGACCGGCACTGTCGGCCTGAACGATCCCTCCGGTTTACGCCCGCAGCGCGTGGTTTTGCGGATCGAAGGCCGGTTCGGCCAGCACCGTGGCCTTTCGACGGCTACCGATTATCTCGATATCGAAACGGCTTCCCGGTTTTGCGTAGCCTGGCTCGACATAGGCGAAGCACAGGCTCTTGCCCACCGAATGGGCGTAGCCGCCGGATGTGGTGACGCCGATCACCTTGTCGCCGTGCAGCACCGGTTCGCCGCCATGCACGTCGGCGTCGCCGGCGGCGACCTCGCAATAGACGATGTCGATCCACGAACCCCTAGCCTTCGCCGCTTCGACGTCGGCCTTGCCGGTGAAATTCTTGTCCAGCTTGACGAAACGCATGATATCGGCCTCGACCGGGGTGATCTCGTTGGTCAACTCGGCGCCAAAGCCCTTGTAGGCCTTCTCCATGCGGAGCGAATTCACCGCATAGACGCCGAAATCGGCGATGCCATGCGCCTTGCCCGCCTTCCAGATCGCGTCATAGAGGTTTTTCAGCCGGTCCATCGGGCAATGCAATTCCCAGCCCAGCGCGCCGACGTAATTGACCCGAAGCGCACGCAACTCGATCCCCGCGATGGCGATCTCCTGGCCGGAAAGCCAGCGGAAATCCTCGTTTGAAAGGCTGGCATTGGTCAGCGACGCCAGCGTATCGCGCGACTTCGGCCCGGCCACCACCAGCACGCCCCAATCGTCGGTGACGTTGGCGACCTCCACCTTTTCGCCATCCTTTTTCGCCATGGCCAGCGCATCGTAATCGCGGACTTCGCAGGCCGCGCCGGACAGGATGTAGAACCGGTCGGCGGCCAGGCGCGTGATCGTCGACTCGCCCCGGATGCGCCCGGTCGGCCCCAGGATATGGGCCAGCGTCACGCCGCCCGTCTTCTTCGGCATGCTGTTCGCATAGACGCGGTTCAGCAGGGCTTCGGCATCGGGCCCGGTGACGTCGAACTTCGAGAAGCTGGAAAGATCCAGCACGCCAACCCGTTCGCGCACCGCCCGGCATTCGGCGGCCACGACCTCATGGGTATTGTTGTGGCGGAACCCCGGCTGTTCCTCGCGCCCGTCCGGCGAAAACCATTTCGGCCGTTCCCAGCCGAAGGCGACGGTATGTTTCGCGCCCTTCGCCACCAGCGTCTCATAGAGCGTCGAGGTCCGCACCGGCCGTCCGGCGGGGCGTTCCTCGCCCGGCAAATGCAGCACATACATATGCGCATAATCCTGGAATGACATGGCCCGGACATAGCCCTCGCTGGTCCAGGTGCCGTAACGGCGGGGGTCGACGCCGGACATGTTGATCTCGGCGTCGCCATGAACCATCCACTGGGCGAGGTATTTGCCGCAGCCGGCGCCCTGGGCGATGCCGATGGCCGATCCGCAGCACATCCAGAAATTGGTCAGGCCCGCCGCCGGGCCGAGCAACGGGTTGTTGTCCGGCGTATGCGGGATGGCGCCGTTGACGATGCGCTTGATGCCGGCCTTCTCGAACATCGGCATGCGCTCGAACCAGCGCTCCATCCAGGGCGCCGCGCGGTCCAGGTCTTCCTCGAACAGCTCGCTCTCGGACTCCCATTTCGGATAGCCGCCGCGGTCGGCCCAGGCCTCGCGACAATTGGGTTCGTAGACGCCGATCAGCCCGCCCTTCTGTTCCTGCCGGTAATAGGACGTGACATAGGGGTCGCGCATCACCGGGATTTCGGTGTCGCGGGCCAGGAATTCCGGCATCGCCTCGGTGACGATATACTGATGTTCCATATTGGTGATCGGCGCATCGCCGCCGACCCATTTCATGATCTCGCGCGCATAGCAGCCGCCGGCATTGACCACATGCTCGCAGGTGACGTCGCCCTTCTCGGTCGAAACCAGCCACTCGCCGCCGGGCAACTGCCTGATGCCCAGCACCCGGTTGTGCCGCTCCAGCGTCACGCCCAGGTCGCGCGCCGCCTTGGCCATCGCGTTGCAGCAGGCCGCCGGGTCGACATGGCCGTCGTCCTTGGTCCAGGCCACCGCCAGCACGCCGTTCAGCGATTCCAGCAGGGGATTCACCCGCATCGCCTCCTGCGGGCTGATGATCTCCATATTGAAGCCGATATTCCGCGAAATGCCTTCCACATGCCGGAACCAGTCAACCTCTTCGCGGGTCGTCGCGAAGCGCAAGCCACCGCAGCCGTGCCAGCCGGTATATTGCCCGGTCATCGCCTCCAGCTTCGGGTACAGGCTGTTCCCGTAGTGATGGACCTTGGCCATGTTGTAGTCGCCGATGAAGCTGGGGCACTGGCCCGCCGCATGCCAGGTGGAGCCGGAGGTCAGCTCCGCCTTTTCCACCAGCAGCGTGTCGGTCCAGCCTTCCAGCCCAAGATGATAGGCCAGCCCGACCCCCATCATTCCGCCGCCGACGATGACGACCCTGGCATGTGTTCGCATGGTCTTGCCTCCTATTTCGCGTTTCTTCGTCGCCTACCAGCGTCCGTAGCCGGGCCGCATATGGTTGCGTGGCAGCCGGATGTTCGATCGGGCGCGGATCTTCCGGTCGATATCCTCGGAAATATGGCCCGGGTAATGCGCCGCCAGCGTCTCCTTGACCCGCGCCCGCGCCTTCTGCACCACATCGGTCGAGCCGCGCTCGACCCATTCCTTGGGGCTCGTGCGGTCGCCGATCTGCGGGTAGAAATATTCCCGCTGCATCAGGCTCAGCGTCTGGTCATGGCCCAGGAAATGCCCTGGACCGTCGATGCAGACCTGCCGGATCACCTCGACCGACAGGGTCTCGTCATTGACGTCGATGCCGCGCACCGTGCGCAGCGCCGCCCCGATCAGATCGTTGTCGATGACATAGCTCTCGAAGCACGAGCCCAGCAGGCTGGCATGCATGCCGGCCGATTCATAGACCAGGTTGGTGCCCGCCAGACCCGCGGTTACCTCGGTATATCCCTTCTCGTAGCCGGCCTGGGCGTCCGGCACCTTGGAGTCGGTCATGCCGGCCGGCACGCCGCCGGTCAGGTCGTAGAATTGCGCCATCTGCGCGCAGGCCGACGACAGCAGCGCCTGTTCGCCCGACCCGCCGCTCATCGCCCCGGTCCGCAGATCCGAAACGAAAGGCCAGGGGCCGAAGATCGCCGGCGCGCCCGGCTTGATGGCATTGACATAGACCAGGCCGGCCAGCACCTCGGCCACCTGCAGCACCACCGCGCCGGCCAGCGCCGCCGGGCTGGTGGCACCGGCCTGCCCGGCCGCCAGCAGCAGGATCGGCATGCCCCCGCGCACGCCGACCTCGAGGCAGCGGCAGGCATCCTCGGCGAATTTCAGGGGCGGCACCACGAAGCAGCAGGACATGCTGACGAAGGGCCGCGCCCGCCACTTGTCCTCGCCGCCCGCCACCATGTGCAGGATGTCGAAACCCTCTTCAACATGGCCCGGCGCGACGAAGCTGCTGCCCACATGCTTGGTCGTGCCGCTGATGCAGGCATACAGCGTGTTGATGTCCATATCGCGCGGGTCGGCCATGTCGCGCGGCACGACGGAGCGCTGGTAGAAGTGGATATTGTCCAGCGAATCCACCAGCCGGGCGATGTCGTAGAGGTCGTCGAGCAGCGATTCGCGATACAGGCCGGTCACCGCGTCCACCATGTGCACGGCGGCGCCGGCGGTGCCGTAATGCACCTTCTTGTCCCAGGGTTCCAGATCGCGGGCGGGGTCCTGAGCGTACAACGGAAACCGCCGCGCCGCCTTGGCCAGGGTATCCTCGACCACGCCGCGCGGGATCAGCAGCCGGCCGTTGGCGCCCACATGGCAGCCGACCGCCGTCATCGCCTCGATGCAGGTCGGGATCGCATCGCACAGGCCGACGGTTTCCAGCAATTCCAGCACGGCACCGTGGATGCGCTGGATGTCGCGGTCGCTCAGCGGCTTGTACTGGCCGCCCTGCAGGCCGGGCCGGATCGGCCGCATGTCCTCGCGCAAGGGTGCCGCGCGCTCGGCCTGCCGCGCGGCGCGCCCGCCGCGCCGCCTGGCTTGTGTATCGACTTCGCTCATACGCCTCTCCCTGCTCTGGCGGCGATGCCGCCGGGTATCGTGTTTCCGGGTGTTACGCTTTCGGGCGCTCGGCCTTCGGATCGTAGAGCGGCCGCAGGCTCGCCTTGGCCGGAAAACGCTCGCCCGCCACCTCGATCTCGAATTTGCCGGACCCGACGAAATCGGCCGTCACGCCACCCTCGTCATGGATATAGCCCATGGCAACCGCGCCGCCGAGATGATGTCCGTAATTGCCCGAGGTGGTACGCCCGATCAGCTTGCCGTCCCGCCAGATCGGCTCGTTGTGATACAGCAGCGGCTCTGGATCCTGCAGCAGGAACTGGACGATCCGCTTCGACGGCACGCCGGCATCGCGCTGTTTCAGCAGCGCGTCGCGGCCGGTGAAGCCGCCCTTCTTGTCGAAGGCGCAGGCGAAGGCCAGCCCCGCCTCGACGGGCGTGTCCTCGTCGGTGATATCGTGGCCCCAGTGGCGGAACGCCTTCTCGATGCGGCAGGAATCCAGCACATGGATGCCGCACAGCTTCAACCCGAATTCGCCGCCCGCGTCGACGATCGTGTCGAAGACATGTGCCGCGAATTCAGTGGGGATATACAGCTCCCAGCCCAGCTCGCCGACATAGGTGATGCGCTGCGCCAGCAGCCGGGCGTGGCCGACTTCGATTTCCCTGGCGGTGCCGAAGGGGAAGGCCTCGTTCGACAGATCGGCCCGGCTGATCTTCTGCAGCAGCTTGCGGGCGTTCGGCCCCATCACCGGCAGCACCGCCTGGCCCGACGTCACGTCGGTGACGAAGACATGGGCATCGGCGGGAATGTGCCGCTTCAGCCAGTTCATGTCGCGCTGCGCCACGGCCGCCGCGGTCGTCACCTGATAGCGGTCTTCCGCCAGGCGGGTGACGGTGAGGTCGGCCTCGATGCCGCCGCGCTCGTTCAGCCACTGGGTATAGACGACGCGGCCCG
>JAHELM010000121.1 GCA_024644185.1 Rhodospirillales bacterium
CCCTCCCCCGACCGTCGCGGAAAACGGAAGCCGAAGCATGCGGGTCGTCGCCGGAACCCATAGGGGCCGGCGTCTGGTCGCCCCGCCCGGCCACGACACGCGCCCGACCGCCGACCGCACCCGACAGGCGCTGTTCAACATCCTGGAGCATGGCGGCTTCGTCGCGGGCGGCGGCTCGCCGATTCGCGGCGCCACCGTGCTCGACGCCTTCGCCGGCACCGGCGCCATGGGGTTGGAAGCGCTGAGCCGCGGCGCCGCGCGCGCCACCTTCATGGATACCGCCCCGGCGGCGCTGGATGCCATCCGCCAGAACGTCGCCGCCTGCCGGGCCGACCTCCAGGCCACCGTTCTGCGCGCCGACGCCACGGCCCCGCCGCCGGTGCGCGGTGTCCCGGCCGCGCTGGCCTTCCTCGACCCGCCCTATCGCAGTGCCCTGGCCGGCCCGGCTCTCGTGGCCCTGGCGGCGGCCGGCTGGCTCGCGGATGGCGCGATCTGCACGGTGGAAATGGCGGCGGGCGAGGACTTCACCCCGCCGCCGGGATTCTCCGAGGTGGACGAGAGGCGGTACGGTCCGGCGCGCGTTCTCATCCTGCTGCACGACATCGGCGGGACGGAAGCCTGACCGCAACATTCGCCGAGGACAGGGGTTTTCACTTTTGACGTATCTGCTCACCAAGGGTACCGCCGCGCTCGTCGCCATCGTTTATGGCGCCGTGCTGGCAATGGCCCTGCGGCGCGGCGCCGATCCCGGTTTCATCCTGGAAAAGACCGCGATATACCTCGCCGGCGGCGCCGCGCTCATTGCCATCGTGTACGGCATCGATCGCCTGGTCATGGCCGTGCGATCCCGCATGGCAACGACCCCGCCGCCCGACATCGACGGCGCGGATCGTCCATAATTCCCCCACGCCGGTGAAACCGTTCCGTGCTATTCCTCGTATCGGGATCTAAGCGGGATGGGAATGCCCAATGGACGAGACGAAGATCGATCGCGCCGCCATGGCGCGGCTGGCCAAGGCCCTGGCCTTCATTCGCGGGGCGGACGACCGCACGACGCTGGCCCTCAAGGTGGCGGCGGAAAGCGGCGAGGAGCGGGATATCAGGAATGCCCGCGCAATGTTCCTGAAACTGAAGCCGGGCGACCGGCGCGCCGCCCTGACCATGCTCGGCGACGACTGAACCGCGGCAAGACAGCCGACAGGGCGTCCGCGTGGCGAACAGGCCCGAGGGGTCGTTTCTTGTCATAATTCCGTAGTAATGTTAGGGTTACCCGCTTCGGCGGAAACGGACGAAACCCCGCCGGGAAAGGGGTGACGGCCATGTCACTGGCAAGCCTGAAAGTCCAGCTCAGCACCGGAAACGGCGGGCTCGATTACGAACACCGCAAGCTCGTCGAGGCGATGGAGGCGATCTGCGACACATTCGAGATGTCGGGATCGGAAGCGATCGCCGAGGGGCTGGGCTTGCTGCATGCCGCGGCCTCGGCGCATTTCGCGCTTGAGGAAATGATCATGCGGAAGCGCAAATACGCCGGCTACGACGCGCACAAGGCCGACCATGAACGGCTGCTGGACCAGCTTCGCGCGATGATGGAGGCGTCCGAGGCCGGCCAGTGCGAGGCCTGCCGCATGGGATTGCGAAGCTGCCTGGAATCCTGGTACTCCGGCCATGTAACCAAGGCCGATGCCGGGCTGCGCAGCCTGGCCTGACCGCCGGGCGACAGTGCCGGCCTTGCAATCCGTCATGCCCCGGCCTTACTCCGCCGCCCCGCGGCGGGCGATGCGGCCGGCGATCAGGGCGGCGACGAGGGAGGGGAGCAGCAAGAGCGCGCCGCCGAGAAACGGCCAGTCGCGGCCGATGCTGGCAAAGGCAAAACCGGCCCAGATCGGCCCGAGGATGCGGCCCAGACTGTTCGCCGATTGCAGCACGCCCAGCGTGCCGCCCCGGCTGGCGGCCGGGACCTGACGGCTGACCAGGCTCTGGATCGACGGGTTGGCGATGCCCTGGCCGATGGCCAGCAGCGCCATCGCCGGCAGCAGCAGAACCGGCGTGGCGGCCGAAGGCGGCACCAGCAGGAAGCCGGCGATCAGCACGGCATTTCCGGCCAGCACCAGGCGGCCCTCGCCGAAGCGCCGGGCCAGCCGCCCCATCAGCCCGCCCTGCACCACCGCCATGCAGACCCCGGCGAAGGCCAGCAACAGCCCGACATCGCGCGGGCCCAGCCCCAAGGCCGCGTCGCCCCACAGGGCCAGCGTCGATTCCATACCCGAAAACACGAAATATCCGGCGAAATAGATTGTCAGCAGCAGCAGGATCAGCGGCGTGGTCAAGACCCCGGGCGACGCCAGACCGCCTGGACCGGTTTCCGCCGCGCGCCGCACCGGTTCGCGCAGCATGATCGCGCCGACCAGCGTCGCCAGCCCGGCCGCCGCCGCCGAGGCGAGGATCGGCAGGGCGAAATCCGGCGTGCCGCCGCCAACCGCCATCGCGCCCAATGCCGGCCCGACGATGAACCCCACCCCGAAGGCGGCGCCGACAATCCCCATGCCGCGGGCGCGCCCCGCCTCGTCGGTGGAGTCGGCGACCCAGGCCTGGCCGGCAGCCAGCCATCCGGCGACCGCGCCGGCGAAGGCGCGCGCCAGGAACAATTCCACCAGCCCGCCCACATTGGCCAGCCACAGATAGGACAGCGCCGTCCCGGCATAGCAGGCCAGGATAACCCGCCGCCGTCCGATCCGGTCGGACAGCCGGCCCCAGATCGGCGCGGCGACGAACTGCGCCGCCGAATAGACGGCGAACAGCATCGCCACCTCGGCCGGCCCGGCGCCCATCCGCGCCGCATAGAAGGGCAGCAGCGGAATCACCATGCCCAGCCCGGTGACGATGGCGGCGGTGGTCAGGAACAGTGGCAGCATGGCGGTTCCAGTCTCCTTTTCAGCAGCGGCATCGGGTCGACGCCAGCCCCGCAATCCCCGGCGGGCGGGCCGGGCGAAAGATCGGGCGGCGCGAGGCTAACGCCGGCCGAACAGCTTCTCGATATCGGCCAGCTTCAGTTCGACATAGGTGGGGCGGCCGTGGTTGCACTGGCCGGAATGCGGCGTGGCTTCCATCTGGCGCAGCAGGGCGTTCATCTCGTCCAGCGTCAGCCGGCGGCCGGCGCGGACCGAGCCGTGGCAGGCCATGGTCGAGCAAACATCGGCCAGCCGTTCACGCAGGGACAGCGCCTGGCCGAGTTCGGCCAATTCGTCGGCCAGATCGCGGACCAGGCCCGGCACATCCACCTCGCCCAGCATGGCGGGGGCCTCGCGCACCACCACCGCGCCCTCGCCGAAGGACTCCAGCACCAGCCCCAGCTCGGCCAGTTCCCCGGACCGTTCGGCCAGCCGCCGCGCCGCCGCCTCGTCCAGTTCCACCACCTCGGGCAACAGCAGACCCTGGCGGGCGACGCCCGTGTCGGCCAAGGCCGCCTTCATGCGCTCATAGACCAGCCGTTCATGCGCGGCGTGCTGGTCGACGACGACCAGCCCGTCCACCGTCTGGGCGACGATATAGGTGTTGTGCAACTGCGCCCGCGCGGCGCCCAGCGGATAGTCCCGCACCGGTCTGGGCTCGTCGCCGGAAAGCGTCGGGACGTCCGCGGATGGCGGCGCCGAAGGCGGCATATGATCGAAGGGCGCCTGAAATCCCGCCGCCTGTTCGGCCAGGCCGCGCGGCAACAGCGACGGGCGGAAGGCGTAGGACCCGCCACCGTATCCGGTCGTCGGAGCCGCACCCGGCCGCACCGCGCCCAACGCCGCGGCGGCGACGGTGGTCGAGGCGCGATGCCCGGCCTCGGCCAGCGCATGCCGCAGCCCGCCGACGATCAGGCCGCGGATCGTGCCGGAATCCTGGAACCGCACCTCGGCCTTGGCCGGATGCACATTGACGTCCACCGCTTGCGGGTCGAGGTCGAGAAACAGCGCCAGCATCGGATAGCGGTCGCGGGCCAGGAAATCGGCATAGGCGCCGCGCACCGCCCCCATCAGCAAACGGTCGCGCACCGGCCGGCCGTTGACGAACAGGTATTGATGCGCGCCGCTGCCCCGGTTCAGCGTCGGCAGCCCGGCATAGCCGGTGAGCCGCGCCCCCTCGCGCCCGGCATCCAGCTTCAGCGCATTCGCCGCGAAGTCGCGGCCCATGACCCGGCCCAGCCGGGCGAGGCGCGCCTCGAACAGATCGCCGCTCTCGGCCGCATAGCGGAATTTCTCGCGCTCGCCGTCGCCCAGCGAAAAGGCGATTCCCGGCCAGGCCATCGCCAGATGATGGAGAACGTCCTGGATGGCGGCGCTCTCCGACCGCTCGCCGCGCAGGAATTTCAGCCGCGCCGGGGTGGCATAGAACAGGTCGCGCACCTCGACGCGCGTACCGCCGGGATGGGCCGCGGGTTCCGCCGCGCCGACCCGGCCGCCCTCCACATGCAGGCGCCAGGCCGTGTCGCCACCGGGAACCCGGCTGGTGATGGTCATCCGGCTGACCGCGCCGATCGATGGCAGGGCCTCGCCCCGGAAGCCCATGCTGCGGATATGCGTCAGGTCGTCATCGGGCAGTTTCGAGGTGGCGTGGCGTTCGATGGCCAGCGCCAGCTCGGCGGCGGTCATGCCCCGCCCGTCGTCGGTAACGGAGATCAGCGTGCGGCCGCCGTCGCGCGCCACCACGTCGATCCGCGTCGCCCCGGCGTCGATGGCGTTTTCCACCAGTTCCTTGACGGCCGAGGCGGGCCGCTCGACCACTTCGCCGGCGGCGATGCGGTTGACCAGGGTCTCGGGCAGGCGGCGGATCGCGCTCATGCCCACCCTCCGCCCAGGGGGACGGCGCGGCGAATGGCGAGGCGGTGTCGATACGGCATGGCGATGCCGCCGATTGTCGCGCGAGTCGGCCGGCATGCGCAAGCGGCGCGGCGGGCGCGGCGGCTTGACCGGGGTCAAGGTCGCAGCGCGGCGGCGCGGCGTAGCCTTGGCGACGTGCCGTCATCCACCGCCGGGATTGTGCCGATGAGAATCACCGATGCCCTGCTGGGCGAACACGCCGTGCTCCACGATCTTTTCGCGACCCTGCGCGATATCGCCGGGCGCGGCGGCGAAATCGCCGAAATCCGGGGCGCCGTTCTGGTGCTGGAGCGGTTGCTCGTCGCCCATGCGCGGGTCGAGGAGGAATTGCTGTTCCCCGCGCTGGATCCGCATCTCGGTCGGACCGGACCGCTGATGGTGATGCGCGCGGAACATCGCGGCATCGACGATCTGCTGGACGCGGCCAGGGTGGAAAGCGATCCGACCGCCCTGAAGGCGACAATCGCGGACCTTCTCGACCTGGCGGCGGGCCATTTCGCCAAGGAGGAACGCGCGCTGTTCCCGATGGCCCGGCGCTTCCTGGACGAGGCGACGCTGACGGCCCTCGGCGGCCGATGGGCGCAGCGCCGCGCCGTCGTCGTGGACGCCGCCGGCTGCGGCGGTTGAGGCGGCAATCCGGCCGGGCGTCTATTCGCCGATATCGGGCGCCTTGGCGGTCGGGGTCACGCCATCGGGCCTGCCGACGATAACGACGCTCAGCGCTTCGGGCTTGAGCAGGCGTTTGGCGACGCGCGCCACATCGGCGAGCGTCACCGCCTCGATCAGGGCATTGCGCTTCTCGATATGGTCGATGCCCAGATTGTTGTACTGCATGCCCACCAGCATGCGGGCGATGGCGTCGGTGCTGGAGAATTGCAGCGCGAACGAGCCGGTCAGATAGGTTCGGGCGTCAGCCAGTTCCTTTTCCGTCGCGCCGCCGTCGCGCATGCGCGCCCATTCGGCCTCGATCAAGGCCAGGGATTCGCCGACGCGGGAATTTTCCGTCGACACCCCGCCGGCATAGACCCCGCCGACGGCCAGCGGCGACAGGTAGCTGTAGACCGAATAGGCCAGCCCCCGCTTCTCGCGCACCTCGTCATAGAGCCGCGAAGCGAAACCGCCGCCGCCCAGCACGTAATTCATCACATAGGCGGCATACCAGTCCGGATCCTCGCGCTTGATGCCGGCATGGCCGAAGATCGCCACGCTCTGCGGCACGTCCTGGTCGACCACATAGATCTGGCCGATCGCGGCCGGCACGGCATCCGGCAGATCCGCGGGGCGGCCCCTGGCCGGCAGGCCGCCGAAGGCACGATCCAGCAGCGGCCCCAGCTCCTCCGGCGCGATGTCGCCCACCGCGCCGACGATCAGCTGGTCGCGGGCAAAGCGTTCGGCGGCGAAGCGGCGAATCGCGTCGACGCCGATCGCCGCGGCGCTGGCCTTCGTGCCCTCGGCCGGGCGTCCGTAAGGATGGTTCGGGAACATTGCCTTCCACCACACCAGGTCGGCGATGGTGTCGGGATCGGTCGAGGCGCGGGCCAGCGCCGCCAGCTTCTGCTGGCGCATGCGCTCGACCGCGTCGGCATCGAAGCGTGGCGCGGTCAGGGCCAGGCGCAGCAGGTCCACGGCCTCGTCGCGATTGGCGTTCAGCGCCTTCAGACTGCCGCGGAACGTGTCCATCCCGGCGCCGAAGCCCATGTGGATCGCGCCGTCCTCGAGCCGGCGCTGGAACGCCTGGCTGTTCATGTCGCCCGCACCCTCGTCGAGCAGGCTGGAGGTCAGGTCGGCCAACCCTTCCATGCCCGGCGGGTCGAGCGCCGCGCCGCCGCGAAAGGAAAACTCCAGCGCCAGCAACGGCACCGAATGGTCGCGCACCAGCCAGGCCTCGATGCCGCCGGGACTGACCACCTTTTCCACGGTGACCGCCAGCGCCGGCAACGGCGCCAGCAGCAGGCCCAGCGTTACGGCGATCCGGGCGGCAATTCCACGCGCGGGTCTCATGACCGGTTCTCCGCCATCGGCAGCAGCCGCGTCGTCAGCGCCGCCGGATTTCCCAGCACCGCGCGCGCGGCCTCGTTCACCTGATCGACCGTGACCGCGCCGATGCGATCCGGCCAGGCCTCGATCTCCTCGACACTCTGGCCGATGGCCATGCGCGTGCCCAGAACCTGCGCCGGTGTCTGCAGCGCATCC